>CAKAQU010000012.1 GCA_916720335.1 uncultured Moraxella sp.
TGATTTTGTAAATTAATCAGCGTACCTGAATTATCTACCACATCATCAGCCAACACCAAACGTCTATCACGAGAAATTTGCTTATTGATGATTGCCAAAATATCTTTCTTGGTCTGATTATCTCTTTGGCTAGCTCGCTGAATCTGTACATCAACAGGCACATCCACCACCAAGACTCTATCACAAAATTCACTTAACCCTTTGTCATCATCTTTGATATTTTCTAACAAAAGTGGTACACACAAAATACCATAATCACTGGAAATGCATTCTAAATTTTGTATAATTTTTATACAAATTTGTGGATGCATAATAGCATTTAGTTGTTTTAACGCATCAGGATTTTGAAAAACAAATTGGCGCAAAGCTTGCCGATTCAATTCGTCATTTTGTAAAATCCAGTCGCCAAAGGTTTGTTTTAGTGTTTGTAAAATAGGCGAACCTTTTTTGGTTAAATCGTGGCTGATTTTATCAGCATCAATCACATCAATGCCTTGAGCAATAAACCAATCACAAACTGCTGTTTTGCCACTACCAATACCGCCAGTAACACCAACGATGAATTTACCATTTACCATAATTTTGCCTTTACTTATGAGAAATCATAAGTTGTAAAAGTTTTTTTGATAAATTTATTAGATAATTTACCCAAAATCAACTAAAAATATTGCTAAAACCTTGATAATTCTTTAAAATATCGTAAACTTTTGTAAACCATCCAAAGAAGCGAACCAACCATTATGAGTGATTTTTTACCCAATTTAGATGAAAATCTGATAAATCTTAGTCATGACGATTTTAAAGATTTTGCTCAAAAAGCATCTATTTTAATTGCTAAAGCCGATAATGAAAAAACCCTGCAAGAACTCAAAGTTAATTTAATGGGCAAAAAAGCGATTTTAACCACTTTATCCAAACAGCTTGGTAAATTAGATAGTGAGCAAAAAAAACAATATGGTGGCTATTTACACGAACTACGTACTCAACTTACTACCAATTTTGATGAAAAAAATCAAAAACTTATCCAAGACGCCCTAGAAGCCAAACTTGCCAGTGAACAAATTGACATTACTTTGCCCGCTCGCACTGTAAAAAAAGGCACGCTACATCCTGTAACCATGGCCGCCAAAAGAATGCAGACATTTTTTGTGCAAGCAGGCTTTAATGTAGCAACTGGTCCTGAGGTAGAGAGCGATTATTATAATTTTGAAGCTTTAAATATCCCTGAAACTCATCCAGCGCGTGCAATGCACGATACTTTTTATTTTGATGCTCATTATCTTTTACGCACGCACACCAGCCCCGTACAGATTCGCACCATGCAGAACAATGAGCCGCCTATTCGGGTGATTTGCCCAGGTCGGGTATATCGCTGTGATAGCGACCAAACACATTCGCCCATGTTTCACCAAATGGAAGGGCTTCTTATCTCAAAAACTGCTACTTTTGCTGAATTAAAGGGACTGATTCAAGCATTTTTGGAAGCTTTTTTTGAAAAAAAATTAACCGTGCGTTTTCGCCCTTCATTTTTTCCTTTTACCGAACCTTCTGCCGAAGTTGACATTCTAGCCGATAATGGTAAATGGCTTGAAGTGATGGGCTGCGGCATGGTTCACCCTCAAGTGCTAAAAAACTGCAACATTAATCCAGATGAATACACAGGCTTTGCTTTTGGTATGGGGATTGAACGCTTTGCAATGTTGTACTATGGCGTAAACGATTTACGACTATTTTTTCAAAATGATGTACGTTTTTTAAAACAATTTAGCTAAATGTTACAATTACCCAACTGATTGCTTTTTATCAATCATGCTATTTTATATTCCATCTTATCAAGTGTATAAACCCCAAAAATAGCTGGTTGATTAAACAAGATTAACCTTTTATAGAGTAATTTTGCCTACTTTAAAGCAGGTGTAAGTTACTTTTTAAATTTTAAAACAGATATTTGAGATAAACAATGAAAATCAGCGAAACTTGGTTAAAACAGTATTTTCCCAATCTAAATTTAAGTGCTGAAGAAATTGGTCATCAGCTAACCATGGCAGGGTTGGAACTGGATGATTTGTATAAAGTTGCTCCAGATTTTAGCGGTGTTGTGATTGGTGAAGTATTAAGCTGCAACCAACACCCTGATGCTGACAAACTGAAAGTTACCACTGTAAATATTGGCACAGAAACTTTGCAAATTGTTTGTGGCGCGCCCAATGTTCGAGTTGGGCTAAAAGTTGCAGTGGCAACGGTTGGGGCGATATTACCCCCTATGGATGGCAAACCATTTACCATTAAAAAAGGGAAATTGCGTGGTATTGAATCCTTTGGTATGTTATGCGGCGCATCTGAACTTGGCTTGCCCGACGAAATTGATGGTCTGTTAGAATTGGATGACGACGCACCCATTGGAACAAATTTACGTGAATATTTGGCGTTAGATGGTCATATTTTAGATATTTCCATCACGCCAAACCGTGGTGATTGTTTTAGTGTGTTAGGAATTGCTCGTGAAATCGCAGTCATTCACCGACTAAAAAAAGAAAATAATACAGGCATAGATGCTCATCAACAGGAAAATGAAAAAGTATACTCTGCCCTACTTCACCAAAATGTTGTGGTTCAGGCTGATGACGCTTGCCCACGTTATTTGTTGCAGCCTATTTTTAATATTGACCGAAGTAAAGCCACCCCAAAATGGCTTAAGGACCGCTTGATTGCATCAGGACTACGAACGCATAATTTTTTAGTTGATGTGACTAACTATGTGTTATTGGAATTAGGTCAGCCACTACATGCATTTGATGCCGATAAAGTTGTTGGTGATGTTTGTGTGCGTCTTGCCCATGCTGGTGAAACTTTTACATTGCTCAATGAGCAAACTGTTACGCTAACAGGTGATGAACTTGTGATTGCAGACAGTGAAGGTATTTTAGCGTTGGCGGGTATCATGGGCGGATTACGTTCAGCAGTTACAGACAACACCAGCAATATCATCTTAGAAAGTGCCTTTTTTGCACCCAATGCCATTGCTGGACGTGCCAGACGTTTTGGATTGCATACCGATGCCAGCCAACGATTCGAACGTGGTGTGGACTTTAATTTACCAAAACGCGCATTAAATCGAGCCGTTGATTTGATTACCAGTGTAGCAGGTGGTGAAGTTGGCAGATGGTTTACTGTTGAAAATTTAGATAATTTACCCAAACGCTTACCTATACAAGTAGCACTTACTCAAGTAAAAAGCTTGTTAGGCGTAGATATTGCTAAAGATGAAATTATTCAAATTCTAACCCATTTAGAAATTATTGTAGAAGACAAAGACGCTTTTTTAGTTTGTACGCCACCAAGTCACCGTTTTGATTTAACCATCAGCGAAGATATTGTTGAAGAAATTGCTCGTATTTACGGTTATGACAACATCGCTCCAGTATTGCCAAGTCTGTTAGTGGACATGGATTATGATGATGGTCAAGATTTACTGTTAAATCTAAAAAATACCCTAGTTTCTGAAGGCTATCAAGAAGCAATCAGTTTTAGTTTTAGTGATGAAAAACTAGAAAACTTGCTAAATGATGAAAAATTGGGAGCCATATTACCCCTTGCCAATCCTATTTCTTTAGACCTTGCCGTCATGCGTCGCACATTGCTGTCTAGCCTTTTGCCAATTGTACAATATAACCTAAACCGCAAACAAAATCGCCTGCGTTTTTTTGAAACGGGACTTAGTTTTGTGGGTAAAAATGTTTCAGAACTGGTACAAACGCCAAGCCTTGCGATGATATCGGTTGGCGATGTTATGGATAAAAGTATCTACACTAATCGCCCTTTTGATTTTTTTGACTTTAAAGGCGATATTGAAAATTTACTGCCTGCTAATTTAGACAATCGTCGTGTTGGTTATCAGCGTGCTGATTTAGCATTTTTACACAAAGGTCAAAGTGCGTATTTATTGATTGATGATAAAAAAGTTGGTTGGTTTGGTCAGCTACACCCAAGCATCGCTCAAGCACTGGATTTACCAACTACGTGGGTGGCTGAGTTTGCCTACGAAACAATTCTCAATTTATACCATAATTTACCTAAAATCACCCCGCCAAGCAAATTTCCTCAAGTGCGTCGTGATTTAGCATTTTTGATAGATACAGCAGTAGACTGGCAAACTTTGGCTAGCGATATCAGAATAGCTGCTGGTGAATTTTTAATAGATTTGGCTTTATTTGATGTTTATGAAGGTGAGCGTTTGCCGACTGGCAAAAAATCGGTTGCCTTTACTATGACGTTTGAAAATGCCAATAATACACTGGATGATGAAACCATCAAGACCCTAATGGATAAGGTGATTGATATTCTAACCCAAAACCACAACGCCAAACTGCGTGATAGCTAATGGCAAATTTAACCAATAAAAGTTAATCAAAGGAAATAATCATGAGTACACTAACTAAGGCTGATATGGTTGATCATTTAACCGTTCGCCTGCGTATGAGCCGCCAAGATGCCCGATTTTTGGTAGATATGTTTTTTGCCCAAATCAGCCAAAGTCTAGCCGATGGCAAAGAAGTCAAATTATCAGGATTCGGTAATTTTGAGCTGCGCGACAAAAAAACTCGCCCCGGGCGCAACCCAAAAACTGGAGAGGAAGTTCCAGTGAAAGCGCGTCGTGTGGTGACTTTTAAAGCAGGTCAAAAATTGCGTGGTGAGATTCAAGCCTAACTAACAAAATATGCCCACTTATTAAGTGGGCATATTTTTATTGATGATAACAAACTTGATAACCACGACTTATAAATGACCAAATTTACGTTTCTTAGGTGCAGTTTGGTTAAAAAGCACTTCTTCTACGCGTTTTTGTGGCTTATCTTTTTTAAATGTTGAAGGGCGGCGTGTATTTTTTGTTGGCGCCGACTCTTTGGTTGTTGATTTAGCAAATTTACTGCGTTTTTTGGAAGCAAAACCATTATCATCCACCTCTACCGCACCAAGAAAACGATTGGATTTTTTGTCAGAAAATGCAGATTTCGCTGCTTTTTTTGCTTCAAAATTTTGTAATTCAAAACGACTGCCCATTCTATCACGCTTTTTATGCGGTTTGGCAAAATAACCTTGTTCAAAATCACCATCTTGATTTTTGATAAAATTCGATTGTTTTTTGTCCATTCTATTAAATTTATCACTGACAGTTTTTGACCGAACGCGTTTTTTATCACGTTCAGACTTGTGATGAGTTTTTTGAATGTTGCGTTTTGGTTCAAGTCCTTCCAATACTTCTTCTTTAATTTCACGTTTTAGATAACGACCAATTGAAGTTAGCTGTCTTCTATCATCAATGCTGCATAAATTCATCGCAACACCCGTACGACCAGCTCGACCACAGCGACCAATACGATGCACATAATCTTCCACCTGACGTGGCAAATCATAATTCACCACATGGCTAATTGCAGAAATATCAATACCGCGAGCTGCCACATCAGTTGCTACTAAAATTTGATACTTGTTGGCTTTGATATCGCTGATAATGCGATTACGTTTTCCTTGAGGTAAATCGCCATGCAGATATTTTGCTGACAGCCCTGCTTCGGTCAATGTTTGGGTTAAATCTTCAGTGCTTTTTTTGGTCGCTGTAAAAACAACCGCTTGCTTAATTTCTGGATTGCCCAGCAGCTGTAATAAGATTTTATTTTTATGATGAAAATCATCACAAAAATAAACCGATTCATCAATATGAGCAGTTTCTACTTTGATGGCGATTTTCTTAGGATTATTGGTGAAATTTTCAGCAATTTTACCGACTTCGCCATCCCAAGTTGCTGATGACATGATGGTTTGACGACTAGTTGGTACTGCTTGCATGATTTTTTCAATGTCTTCAGCAAAACCCATATCCAGCATTCTATCTGCTTCGTCTAATACCAAAACTGACAGTGCTGATAAATCCACACGTCCTGCGGTCATATGGTCTAGCAACCGACCAGGCGTTGCAATGACTATTTGCACACCTTTACGCAAATTACGGATTTGTCCGCCATAATTAGAGCCGCCAACCAATGTTGTGCTGTACAAACCTTTGATATTTGCCCCATAACGACGCACGCTATCATAGACTTGCTGAGCAAGTTCACGAGTTGGTGTTAAAATCAGGGCATGAATGTGTTTTTTTTGTTTATCAAGCTGACATAATTGATTCAAGATTGGCAGTACAAATGCTGCTGTTTTACCTGAACCTGTCTGAGCAGATAGCAATAAATCTTCTTGGTTTAAAGCACAAGGGATTGCCCCAGCTTGAATGGGGGTGGGTGTGGTGTAGCCACTTTTAGCCAAGGCCTTTAAAATTGGTTTTTGCAGTTTTAAATCGTCAAAACAAAGTGGCTTAGCGTCTGCCGGTACGGTGATGTTGGTTGTCATAATTAAATTTTTCCATTAAAAAGCCAGCCGATGAACGATTGTCCACAAAAAAGCAATCTCAAATCGTGGTAAAGTATTTTGAGCGCTGGCGTGTTGTCGCTGATGTTGATCGTTAAATGATGAAATCAAGTTAGGCAATCAACCAAAATCATCGCAACAAAACAAGAAAAACATTAACCAAAACATATTCATTGAGGAATTTTTTATTTAGATTAAATTTAGACAAATTGATAGAAGCAATTATTAGTAGCGATGTCATCAAAAGCGAAGGTTAATTTTTAATTATAGCATATTTTTATTTAAAAATAAAGTTTTTAATTTAACATAAAGAATAAAGAAGCTTTAACTTAAAATTAAATAAATCAAATTAGTTGTTAAAGGTGAATGTTACCACAACAAAATAATCGGCGACCAATACACAATCAGGATATTGATTTTTTAATTCATGAGCGGAAACTTGCATAAATTCAACTGATGCTTGGTGTAATTGAGCAACTTGTTTTACCAAAGTCAGTCCCAACCCCGTTCCTTTTTTTTGATGAATGTTTGGCAAGCTAAAATAACGTTCAAATGCTCGCTCACCAACATACTCTGGTAATTTCTGACTGTCATTGATAACAATAATTTTGGTTTGTTTCCTAGACTGTATCACCTGAACAAATACCGATGAAAGCCCATAATAAATGGCGTTATCCAGTATATTTTGAAAAGCTTGCGCCAGCCAAAATTCATCTGCCATGATATAAACATCTTGGGGTATATAATCAATGTTTTTGTGAAGTTTGGTACAAAGTGCTGATAATTGGGCGATTTGGCTGCTGATAATTTGACCAATATTACAGGAAGTTTGGTTTAATTTAAAACTGGGTTGTTCTATTTTTGCCAGTGTTAATAGCTGATTTACCAAAACAGTGAGTTTATCTGCTTGCTCAGTAATGATGGCACTAAACCGTTGTCGCTCCTCATCATTCAAATCCCAAGCTAAAAGTTCACCACTGGCACGAATGGCAGTTAAAGGTGATTTTAATTCATGGGTTAGTGTATGAACATACTCGGTAACGTAGGCTTTATTTTCAATGATATTTTTCATATCATAAATATTATGTGTCAGTTCATTTAATTCTTTGCCTAGATAAAAATGAGGTGGCATTTGCTGAGCTAGATTTTTTGTATAAAGATTAACCATAGCAATGCTATGCCGAAGCCACCATGCCATCAATATGGATAATGCCAATGCTGAAATCATAATCGTTAAGATGATTTTAATAACTTCTTCTTGGCTTTTTTTGATGTATGGTAAAAGTGTTGGGGTGGGCTTGCCAACAGATACAACACCCAAGATTTTACCATCTTTGACAATAGCACTAGCCACATACATTACGCCATAATAGGCATCTTTGCCACTTTTGTCTCTAGGCTGATAATCCTTACAATGTCCCAATCTATTGCTACTTCTTGCCCCATATTTTCCCTGCAAAGTCAAACGTACATCATTCCAGCGACTAAAGTCAGCGCCTACATCCTTATGACAACTATCATAAATTACTTTACCAACGTCATTGGTGATATAAATATGGAATTGGCTTTTGTTTTTTTGGTCGTACCAAAAAAGTACTTGGCTGCCATCATCAAAAGCTTGCGATAATTTATTGCTCATTTTATGACCAAAATCATCGCCCATTTGAGCCATATCATCAGCAACCAATGCTGACAAAAGTCGTGCTGTATCTGCCAAATCATCTTCAACTACCCGTTTAGCAGAAGGGCGTAATGTTTTTTGGGTGTAATACAAAGCAAAACTACACGCCACAATAATGAGTACGGCAAAGGTTAGCCAAATACGAAAAAATATGCTAAAACTAATTTGTTTTTTAAAGATTTTATCCAAAAACTGATGAAATGTCAGCATAGACTATAGCCCAAACCACGATGTGTTAAAATAATTTCATCGGCTGAAATGCACGCAAGTTTTTGTCTTAATGTTTTAATATGGCTATCAATAGTACGCGCTAAACGGTGTTCAGGATGCTGACTGATATGGTTTAAAATTTGTTCGCGGGTTAAAATACGTTCAGGGTTTTGTAAAAGTGTCAGCATAATTGCTAATTCGGTTTTACTAAGCGCAATTGCTGTATTATTTAGCATCAAAGAATAATCGCTTTGCTGATATGTCCAAACGCCTACTTGGGTATGACGCACAAAATCGCCAACCGATGACAACAAATTGGGCAAATCCGCAGGCTGAGAATTTGTTTTTGCAGCAACAGACTGTATTTTTTGACTGCCAGGAATGTAATTTTGTCGCCGCCAAATGGCTTTAATTCTGGCAATTAATTCTCGAGAACTAAATGGCTTAGCAATATAATCATCCGCCCCCATCTCAAGCCCGATAATAGTATCCACTTCATCATCTCTAGCAGTCAAAAATAAAATGGGTACAAAGGGGCATAAATCCCCCTGCCGAATCATTTTACATACATCAAAGCCGCTGCCATCAGGCAAGCCAATGTCTAAAATCACTGCATCAATATTTTGATGATGTTTTAATAAAGGAAGAACTTTGGCAACCATATCCGCCCAAAGAACTTGCCAGCCCTCTCGTTGCAAGGAAAATTGCAGTGTTGCAGCAATGGCTGGGTCATCTTCTAATAACAAAATTGTAGTCATATCAACTGCCATATTTGCCATAACGCTGATAATCAGAAAAATATAACACCGCAACCACTTTGCCATCAATCTGATATGGGTAAAGCATTTCATAACGCCCATCAGATGCACTAAAATAAGGTTCAGTGAAATTTTTACTAAACACTTTATCCAAATATTCTTTTTGCACTGCATCTGCTTTATAGATAAAATCTATTTTTTGCAAATAAATCGTAGTTGGCTGGCTGCCTTCGGTAGTGGTAACGCCAATCATATCGCCTATTGCTAAAGATTTTGTATCTTGAGCAGCCTGTTTGTTCAAATAATTATCAGAAAAACCCAAATAAGCATCTTTACCATCAATGGTATCAGGTACAATCACCATAGCATAATTAATCCCATTACTGGTATTTTGCAAATATCGAATGGTTTTGGCAATTTGCCCGATAAATTCTGAATCAAACTTATATTTAGTCAATTCATCCAAAGGTTCTTTGTAAGTTTGTGCGATGGTTTGAGCTGAGTCGAGCAAATACTGCTTTTTTCGCTGGCTACTTAGATAATCGCCATAAAATAATAAACCCGTTAATACTGGAAAAATCATCAAAAGAATAACCGATATCAATTTTCCATGTTTAAAAATTATTTTATCATCTTCGTTTCTTTGGGCAATGCGTGTTAGGTTTAGCATAATATTAACAATCAGTGAACTTGCCAATATTGCCAAAATGCCCAAAATACTAAAACCAAAAATTTCTGTAATATTCTCACGGAAAATTTTGATACCAAAAACGACTGCGATAATAAAAATAAACACCCAATACACAAGCAAAATAATGCTGATGAGTGCAATGATATTACTTATCTTAACCAGTTGCTTGATATTCATATTGTAAAACTCTTTTTATTTACTGTATTTGCTCATCATTTAACACAAAAAAACTATTTTTTATTAAACAGTAAACCATTTGTATTTATCTGGGTTAAGTCCACAGCCGCCCCCGTCCAAAGCTCAAAAGCAAGCTTAGCTTGCTGAATCAACATGCCAAAACCATCAAAGGTTTGGCTATTTTGCTGGCAAAAATATTTTAAAAACTCTGTTTTTTGACCATACATCATATCATAGGCAGTATTAGCAATTATATCTGACTGCGCCAGTGGCAGGGTTTGACCTGTGGCGCTCACCGATGTTGCGTTAATCACAATATCAAAATAGCCTGTTAAATTATCTGCACTCAGTTCATAAGCAGATAAACTTTGATTATTTTTTAGATGATTTTGAAATTCTTGCACCAACATTTGAGCTTTTGATAATGTGCGATTAAAAATCGCTATATTTGCCCCTTGATTTAATAAAGGTAAAATCGCCCCACGGGCTGCACCGCCCGCCCCTAAAATGGCAATGTTTTTACCCACCAAACAAACATCCTTATCTAAAAAATCAGCAACCAATCCGCGACCATCGGTGTTGTCGCCATATAATTTGCCATTTTTTAAAAAAAGCGTATTAACTGCTTTTGCTGCAAAAGCATCATCGCTTAACTCATCGCACAGTTCAAACGCCCACTCCTTAAAAGGTAAAGTAACATTTATACCACGTCCGCCACCTGCAAAAAACGCTTCAATCACCGCGGTCAAGCTTTTTTTATCATTTGGACAAAATTGTCTTTGATAACAAATATCTATTCCAGTTTGAGCAGCAAAAGCCTGATGAATTTGGGGGCTTTTTGAATGAGCGATTGGGTTGCCGATGACGATAAAATGATACATAATATGCCTTTTGTAATTTGTTGTGATGATGATGACCCCAAAAAAGCCATTAGATAAAAAAAATCTTATCAAGCCATTGATTTGGGCTATTTTTTTGCTATTTTTGGTGGTAATTGGAATAAATTTAAGTTCTTTTGTTAGTTATTTTTTTAACAAAAAAGTCACAGCTGAAAAAATATCCACGCCAAAAATCTATGAACCAGTCGTTTATCCCATCCAAGACTGGCAAAGCAGTAAAAAAGCTAACCGACTGTACACTGATGAACTCATCAGGTTAATTGGACAAAATCCCACTATGGATAAGACTTTGGATTTTTATGGTAATGAAGCCGTATTGCACCGATTTTCAACATTATCTGAACCTGAACTGTCTTTAGCCAATAGCGATGATATATTGGAATTAAGCTGGTATTTTGCCCACCCAAAAGACAATGAAACTGATAAAAATTTAAGTGTTCTTTACGCTCAAAAGGCCTACTTATTAGCCAGTCATATCTATGGTAAAGATGGTAAAACGCTAATCAATGCAATGCTGAACAAAAAATCCAACCCCAAACTAACGGGTTTGTTATTAGCACAGTGCCAAGGGTACATCTGCAAACTTGTTTTAGATAAAAAAGCTTTGCACATTCATGATAAACCTACCACCAAATCCACCAAGGATTAAAATACCCATAACGATAATAATCCAAACGCTGACCCATTTCATACTGCTCAAGACCAAGCATATTAGCATGGTGCAGTTCTTCAAAATTATCATCACACACAGGATTTAACGCATAACCCATGCGACCTAAATGGTAAGCGTTTGATTTGGTGCAATAGTGTTTTAAACCAATTTGCCGACCAGTTTCCCATAATGCCTTATCAGGAACGCTTTTACCTTGACAGGTTTTGATGTGTTTTAGAATTTTTTGGCTATCTGACCCTTGTTTTCCATCCAAAATACCCACTTCTTGCCAATTAGCGTTTTGGCAATCACCCTTTTTTAGTGTTGATACAGACACGCAACTACACAACGTCAAAATCAATAATGATAATGACAACAATCGCATACCACCATTCATTATGCCTCCTATTTATGTTCTAGCTGATGATTTTATTGTATCATTTTTGAATGGACTATGGTTTATCTTAGTGCTATATGCGCAAAATTATGATAAATCCGTTTGTATCACATATTCATCCAAATTTACATCGCAAAGTTCTTGTAAGGCAACAATAAAACGATGATAGCTTGTCTTTAAATCCACCATGCTCTTTTGACCATCAAGACAGTCTTTTTCTAACATCTCAGCAGCAAAACGCAATTTGGGTGTGCCTGCATATCTTGCCCCACCAATTAATTTATGAGTAATATCACTCAATGTTTTTTTATCTTGCTGTTGCCATGCTTTTTGTAGTGTTGCTCGTTCTTTTTTGGCATCGCAAATCATCATTTTTAATAATTTTATTGCCAAATCCGCCTTATAAGATGACAGTTGCAGAGCTTCTTGCCAATCAATCACAGGCAATTGAGCAAAATCTGCTGGAGCACAATTTTTGGATAAATCATCTACTATGGGTGCAGATAATTGATTGTGATTTAGCCATTTTTGAAGTATCTGAATGAGCTGATTGTAGGCAATGGGTTTGCTAATATAACCATTTAATCCAGACGACATCAGTAAATCTTTTTCATCTGCCAAACCATGAGCTGTCAATGCAATAATTGGAATAGGTGTGCTATTATGGGTTTCTTCAATTTTACGAATCTGTGTGGCAGCTTCAAATCCTGACATTTTTGGCATTTGGATGTCCATAAAAATCAGGTTAATTGGCTCATCCTGCCCTGTAATGGCGAGTGTGGTGCGATGAATGGCATCAAAACCATTTTTGGCGGTAACTGCGTCTACATTTAGCTCTGCTAAAAATGCTTGCATTACCAAAATATTAGGCAAATGGTCATCCACCACAAGCACTCTAAAACCTGAAAAGCTAACTTTATCATCTTTTTTTGGAGCAGTTTGATTGGCAAGCATTGCCAAAAGTTGCCGACTATCCATTGGTTCATACAATGCATAAGTCTGATAAGTAGTTAGCAAGCTATTATCCATGCTCACCTGATAACCATAAGTGGCTAAATTTCCCTGATAACGCTGACGAATTTGCCGTAAAATTGCAGGGATATCATCTTGTGCAGCGTCTTGTCCAAAATAGTCCACCATTACCCAATTAAAACCGTGGTTGGGTTTATCCAATTGTTCTAATAAATCAGCAAGTCCGATGGTAATGTAAATTTTAGTTTGTATGTGGTTTAAACTTGCTTTTAATGCTTGAATAGCAGGCGGGTGATTAATCCATACCAAAATATTGATTGGTTGAGCTGGTATTTGTCTAGGCAAATCATCCAGAATTGCGCCTTTTGTTGGCAGTTCAAACCAAAATGTTGCTCCTTGTTTAGCAATATTTTGACGACTATTATCAAAAAAACCAATTTTACCGCCCAGTAGTGTTATTAATTTCTTTGAAATCACCAAACCCAAGCCTGTTCCACCGTAACGACGCGTTACCGATAAATCGCCTTGGCTAAAACTTTGAAATAATTGAGCTTCATCGGCTTGACTAATACCCTTGCCAGTATCTTCTACCAAAATACGAATTGCATCGTCTTCATCGCTCAGTCGCACCTGAACAACAACCGAGCCTGAATCGGTAAACTTGATGGCATTGCCTACCAAATTGGTTAAAATTTGTTTTATTCGCAAACCATCACTTTGAATGTGCATTGGCACATCATGATAAAACAGCACTGATAGGCGCAAATGTTTTTCTGATGCCACAGGCGACAACATATCCACAACATCATAGATGGCGGCATACAAATCAAATTTGTGATTATCCAGCACCAGTTTTCCAGCTTCTATCTTGGAAAAATCCAGTACATCATTAATCAATGCCAAAAGATGGGCAGATGATTTTTTGATGGTTTGAACGTATAAGTTTTGCTTGTCAGATAAGTCTTCATCTCGTGATAACAAATTAATAAAACCATCAATGCTATTTAAAGGAGTTCTTAATTCATGACTGATATTCGCCAAAAACGCTGATTTTGCTGTACTGTTACTGACCACAATATCATAATTGCTACGAATCTCAATATTTCGCATTTCCATCTCGTCCATGGACTGTCTTAAATCCGCCTCAGTTTCCGCAGCGTGGTTTTTTAAATCATCCATGCTATTTTTTAAACGACCAATGGCTTTTGATAAATCGTTTTGCAATAATAAAAATTCGCCCTCTGTTAAATGGTGCATGCTTTTATCTAAATTATCAACAGTCAATCCTTGTAGATAAAGACGCATTTCGTAAATGGGAGCAACCCAACGTTTAGCGTAGATATTTAGCACCAAAAGCAGCAACAAAAGTGTAATCAACCCTGTGACAGCCAGTGCCAATGCCACTCGATAGTAGGTAATAATTAAAGGCTTATTATCCATCTGCACCACCAACCAAAACTCCCCAAGTTCGGCGGCAATCGGCATACCATACAGAGTGTGCTCATAAGTATAGAGCTGCCAAAATTTTTTATTAGAAATTTCCCATTGAGGTAGTTTTTGTGATTTGCTCATGGTGCTATCTAATAGCACATTACCTACTTTATCCACCACCATAACTTTTTGTAGCCATTCTTCACGTGATAAAGTATGGGCGTGCAAAAACCCCCAAAACCCTTTTCCAATATCAGTTGGTTGGTTGGTAGAATCAATAATGTTTTTATCATTATTCAGATAAGTTTGATAATCTTTTGGTTTGCCAGCCATGTTGTCTAAAAGCATTGGACGCATGACAGGCTCATAACGAATCAGCAAAGCCTGAGCAAAGGCTTCTTGTTCAAAACGTGTTGATTTTCTAACTTCTGAAAAAACCAAATAACCACCAACTGCCGCCAACAAAACAATTGGCAAAAATACCAACAAAATCAATTGTCCATAAACACTTTTTCGGCTAAAAATTGATTGTTTCATAGTTTATATTATGTTAGAAGAAACAGCAGTGTAGCATGATTGCCCAAAAAAACAAGCCGTCTTGGGTGGTTTTAGGCAAGTATGCTATAATTTAGACATTATCAATTATTTTATCAGTTGTTTTATGAATAAAATCAAAAAATTAGCTGATTATGTTGGCAATACGCCTTTGGTGTGTTTAAACCATTTGCCAAATAATCGCAATAAAATTTTTGCTAAATTAGAAGGAAATAATCCAGCAGGTTCAGTTAAAGATAGACCCGCTTTAAATATGATACGTCAAGCCCAGATGCGAGGCGATATTAAAAAAGGCGATAAACTCATAGAAGCCACCAGTGGCAATACAGGAATTGCATTGGCAATGGCTGCTGCGATTGAAGGCTATCACATGACACTTATCATGCCCAAAAACTCCACTCAGGAACGAAAAGATGCCATGCGAGCGTATGGGGCAACCTTGATAGAGGCTGAAAATATGGAAGTGGCACGCGATTTAGCTCTAAAAATGCAGCAAAATGGCGAAGGTTTGGTATTAGACCAATTTAATAATCCTGATAATAAAAACGCTCATTATCAAAGTACCGCCCCTGAAATTTGGCAACAAACTCAAGGTAAAATCACGCATTTTGTCAGCAGTATGGGAACCACAGGCACCATTACAGGAGTTGCTAAATTTTTAAAAGAAAAAAATCCTGATATTCAAATCATTGGACTTCAGCCTAGCGATGGTTCTAACATCGCAGGCATTCGTCGCTGGTCAAAAGCTTACCTTCCCAAAATTTTTGAGCCTGAGTTGGTGGACACCATTATGGATGTTCACCAAGTGGATGCTGAGAACTATACTCGCAAACTCGCCAAAGAAGAGGGAATTTTTTGTGGGGCGTCATCAGGAGGCGCAGCATGGGCGGCTTACCAAATCGCTCAAACCACTTCTGATGCCAATATCGTATTTATTGTTTGTGATAGAGGCGATAGGTATTTATCAACGGGACTGTTTGGTTTATAATCATCATGATTAATAATTAATCAGATAAAACTTCAATTTTGTTGATACATTGGAAAATTTATGAAATTATTCGCTCCACTCATAGCTTTGAGTATAACCTTAGTTATGTGCACAACTGCTTTTGCGGGTGCTTCGTATTATGAAAATGCCCAAATGCACTGTATGATTCTTAAAGATGGCGCAATCAAAAAACAAACCGATTGTCAAGCTGATGGTACAGAATATGGCGGGGCAGGTTATGGCGGAGGCATTGATTGGACTTTTGATGAAATCAAAGGGTTTGGAGTGTTTGTAGTCAGTCGAGGCTTGATGTTTGCTCAAGACCAAGGTGGTGATATACTGGTGGATGAAAATGGTTACGCCAAACTTAGCCGTGAATGGCTTACTCTAAATGATAAGCCTGCATTGATGTTTCATAGATTTCCCAATAATCATCAGCGATTTACTGACAGCCAAGAACAGCTTTATCATGCCAACAAATTGCTTGACGTCAAAGGCAATGCTATTTCACCCTATCACTGTTTGGCATATACTCAAAACCCAGACATTGAATTTTGCTTTAATGGTAAGTTTTAAGAATAAAATTCGTCAATTCATCAAAATCGTCAAACACCCCATCAGGATTACTATGACTGATGGGAGTGTCATAATTATAACCATAAGTCAAAGCCAAAGTGGTAATATGAGCGCTTTTCCCGGCTTCAACATCATTTTTTGAATCGCCTATCATAATGGCTTGATTTGTGCTAATACCTAGTTTTTCACAAATATGCAGCAGTGGCAACGGGTTAGGTTTTTTAACTGGTAAGCTGTTACCGCCCAAAACCAACTGAAATTTATCTTGCCAACCAAGCCCTGCCAAAATATCTGGTACAAACTCCACAGGTTTATTGGTTGCGATGTTTAAACAAAAACCCGCTTGGATTAATTTATCTAAATTTTTGGTAACGTTGGGATATTCTTTGGTTTGGTTAAACACATTTTCCCGATAATAGTCCAAAAAAACTCTATGCGCTGCCTCAATCTCATCAGGCGTTCTTGGTAAATTCGCCCAATCCAAAGCTCGCTGAACCAATTTTAATGAACCATTGCCCACCCAAGTACGAACATCGTTTTCACTTGGAATTTTATCAGATAAAGTCTGCATCATTTTTTTGACTGAAATGGCAATATCAGGCACACTATCAATTAACGTACCATCTAAATCAAAAATGATTGTATTTTTTTTCATGGTTTTTCTCACGTTGTCAATCTTGGATTGTTAATTGTAATTTATGGTTATCATAGCCCAAAACTATCAGCAAAAAAACCTTTATCAATAAATTTTGGCGATATTTGTAACAATTAAGTTACGCAAATTGGCAAAAAATTTAAGTAAAAGCAATATATTATCCTTATTTTAAATCATTCTATCCCAAGTCAATATTTTTTTGCAAAAGTTTACAAAACACACCATAAACATGCACATTCTTTTAGAAATAATTTGTTACTATAAAACCATCAAGGTTGTTAAGCAAACAGCCAAATTCGTTGGAGAAATTTTATGAAAACATCAATCAAAACATTATTAGCCGTTGCTGTTGCGTCTTTATTTGCTATCAATGCCAATGCTGGCGTTAGCTATGGCTCAGCGGCAGGTTCTGTATCGCCTTATATTGGTGTTAAAGCGGGTCAATTTAATCCAGGAATTGACAAGGCAAAAGATGCAACTGTTTATGGCGTATATGGCGGGGTGAATTTTGACCAAAATTTTGGGGTTGAAGGTGAGTACGCCAGCACTGAAGACAAAGATTACACCAACACTCAAGGGATAGCCCGTAATTACAAAGCAAAAACTTATGGTTTGTATGGTACTTATCGTTATAACTTTGTTAGTACGCCTGTCTATGCTAAAGCCAAACTTGGGCTAGCTAAAACAGAAGTTACTGATAAAGCCAAAGTTGGCATCAACACCAAAGAAACCGATAAAACCAGCATCGCAGGTGGTGTCGGCATTGGCGTCAAAGCAACCGATAATTTTGGTGTCGAAGCCACTTACAACTACCTAAATGGTGATGACAAAATGTGGGGTGTTGGGGCGCACGTCAATTTTTAATCAAAACCATCGTAAAACCAGAAAGACGCAATTTTGCGTCTTTTTGTTGTTTTGATTTAAATTTTTTAATTTTTTGATGGGTGTTTATTTAATCTTGGCACGATATTTCACAACTGCTGTTCCACCAAGCCCCACATCTTCAACCGTCCAACGCAATGCTTTGTAGCTACCAAAAGCCAAATTTTGTACTTGACCACCAACATTAATGCGAATTGGCATATTAACAAAACGCTGACCATCAGCGCTGCCTTTGGCAGTTTTTGGACTTAAAAATCCCGTAAATTCAGCATCATTAGAAATGGTTAAAGTAACTTCCATTGTGCGAATGCGGTCGCCATTATTAGTAAATAAACCTTGATATTCTAAAACATCTCCTGATTTGACCGCAGTACCAACATTAACAGGAATTAAATTTTCTTTACCAGCGGCATCTGTTTTAACAATAAATGCATTTACAACTGTACTGATATTTTCCTGACCAGTTGATTGAGGTTGATTTAGCATTGCTGGAGTCAAGGTCGTTGTTGTGCTGGCAACCGCTGTGGCTGTTTGTGTGGTTGTAACTGGAGCTATGCTAGCAGTATTGACAGTCATGGCTTGCGCTTTAGGCAATTGGTTAAGTGTTGGAGCACCCGGTTTACTGCTTGGTTTGGCAGTGAATGTAATCATGCCCGTATTATCTTGAGTAGTTTGGTTTGGAGTTGGTAGCATCGCATAAGCAGACGTTGCACAGCCACCTAGTAGCAGCATCATTGATAAATAACGCATGGTTTTTCCTTATTGCAATAAATTAAATCGTTTTAAATCAAATGGATTGTTTGGCGTGAGCTTTTACCATTGTTTTAACTCATATCAAACTCAATTCACACCAAACTTAATCAAAAGCGGTAATCATAACACGGAAAATTAATTCTTTTATTAATCATCCGTTTATTTATGGTAAAATTTGCTTTTTGCATTTTAATAAATAGAGCCTTCATGAACACGCCCCCCATTGATTGGTTTCGCCGCTGCACTCCCTACATTAACGCCCATCAAGGCAAAACCTTTGTGATTATGTTTGATGGTGATGCCTTGACAAGTGATAATTTTGATAAGCTAATTCATGATTTTGTGCTTTTACACAGCTTGGGAATTCGTTTGGTCTTGGTGTATGGAGCTCGCACACAGATTAATCAAGCCTTAAAAAATGCCAATATTAACAGTATCTTTTATCAAGACGTTCGCGTTACCGCCAAAGACAGCATGGAACATATTTTATCTGTGGTTGGCAAAACTCGTTTGCAAATCGAAGCAGAATTTTGCAAAGGACTGGCAAACACGCCCATGCTTGGAACAAAAGTGAGTACAATATCAGGAAATTTTATCACCGCCAAACCTTTTGGGGTCAGAGATGGTGTTGATCATCAACTCACCGGAGAAGTTCGGCGCATTGATGCTGCCGCCATTAAACACAATCTAGACTGTCGTCATGTGGTTATTTTAGACTCTTTGGGATTTTCAGTATCAGGAGAAATTTTTAATCTACAATCTTACGAAATTGCCATTAAAACTGCCATTGCCCTAAAAGCAGATAAACTGGTTTTTCTGGGTCAAACCGATGGAATTTTTGATAATGGCGTATTGATTCGCGAGATGACCGTTGATGCTGCACAAAATTTTTTACAAAAACATCCTAAAAATACTGTTTTAAAAAATGCCATTATCGCCTGTCAAGAAGGTATCAAACGCGTACATTTGTTAAGTTATAAACAAGATGGAGCGATTTTAGAAGAATTATTTACTACTGACGGGCAAGGCACGCTTATCAGTCAAAATCAATTTGACAACATCCGAGAAGCGACCAGTGATGATATTTTGGGCATCATGACGCTGATTAAACCGTTGGAACAAAAAGGCATTTTGATTGAGCGCAGTCGCCAAAGACTAGAAGAAGAAATTGATTTTTTTGTGGTGATTGAACGTGATGGCAAAATTATTGGTTGTGCCGCCTTATACCCTTTAGATGATATAAGTGGAGAAATTGCCAGTATCGCCATCGACCCTGATTATCAAAATGGACAGCGTGGTAGTGATTTATTAACTTTTATCCAAAATCGCGCCAAAACTTTTGGTTTAACGCAGTTATTTGCTTTAACCACTCGCACTCTACACTGGTTTATAGAACACGGTTTTAATCAAACCACTCCAAATGCCCTGCCCAAAAAAAGACTGCAACAATATCATAATGGGCGAAATTCTAAGGTACTGATAAAAAGTTTGTCAGACTAAAAAACACCTTTTATCGTGAATTATTTTCTGTTATAGTAAACATTTGTTATTATATACATGATTTTGTAACATATTTTATAAGAGAGTAAACATGCATTTTAAAAAATCGTTGCTTGCCAGTGGCATTTTTTTTGGTAGTTTTTGTCATGCAGCAGACATCAATCAAAGCGTATTTTTTGGCGATAGTTTAACTGACAGTGGCTATTATACCCAAATCAATGCCAATATTGGTAAATTTACCACCAACCCAGATAAAGTTTGGTCGGAAGTTTTGGCAGACCATTTGGGAGCAACTGCCAATCCTAGCAATAATGGACAAAATGGCACAAATTACGCTGTTGGCGGCGCAAAATCAGCTGAAGATACGGTGAACTTTGGGATTTCTGTGCCATCCGCACAAAGTCAAGTACAAAATTATTTAACCAACCATCAAATCAATCCCAATGCTTTATACACTGTATGGATTGGCGCCAATGATTTATTGGCGGTTGCTCAAAATCCTGCTAATGCCACATCAGTGATAACAGCCGCCGCCCAAAATACGGTAGGCACAGTAAAAACCTTGCATGATAATGGCGCAAAGGTTATTTTAGTGCCAAATTTACCCGATGTTGGTCTAACCCCACAAGCCACAGCTCTGGGTATCAATGCCCAAGCCACAGCTGCCACTCAGCTTTATAATAGCAGTATTTATAATGGGCTTTTGACAACTTCTGCTAATGTTGTGCCATTAGATACCTTTAGTTTGTTACAAGAGGTTGCTCAAAACCCAAGTATTTATGGTTTTAGTAACACCACCAGCACAGCATGCACAGGCTCATCAGCAATTTGTACTGATAAAGGCGGCTCAGATTATCTATTTGCTGATGGCATTCACCCCACAGGAAAAGCCCATAAAGTAGTTGGCGATTACGCTTATGGCGTTCTGTCTGCACCCGTTCAAATTGGTCAAATCAGCCAAAGCCTAATAACCCATGGACAAAATAAAGGGAATTTTTTGCATCAACGACTGCATAGCGACCGTCAACATCAACAAAATTTTTGGGCAACAGGGACACTGACTCAGCAAAAAAACACACAAGGCAAAAGCAGTAATAAAACTGATAATATCAACAGCAACATCCAAGTTGGCATTGATACCAGCAAGAATAACTACACTCTTGGCGCTTATCTAAATTACCAAAACCATGACCAAAAATGGCAACAAGGCGGCAAATTTGATGTAGACAGCATGGGGCTTGGTATTTACCATCAGCAGCGCTTTGGTAAAATGCATTTAAACACCCAAATAGGCATGGATAAACTTACCATTAATACCCACCGTCAAATTGCATTAGGGCAAACCATTCGCGGCCACAAAGCTCGTGCCAATGGTCATCATATGTTTGTTGAT
>CAKAQU010000013.1 GCA_916720335.1 uncultured Moraxella sp.
CATGGCTTGTTTGTCTAAAAGCTCATTATGAACAGGTTCAAATCCAAAGACTTTTTGTGAATTTTGCACAGTAATTGCGGTGCAAGCAATGCTAGCATGAGCACCCGCTTGACCAATGGATTCAATATCTGCTTGTAAACCAGCTCCACCAGAAGGGTCAAGACCTGAAAAACAAAGCACTACAGGGCGCATAAGTATCCTTATTGCTAATTTTGTGAAAGACTTTATCATAACAATTTTTGATAAAATTTAAAATATATACTTGAAAAGTACTTGCATTTTTATAAATCTTTGTTATAATTGCCCGCACAACGGTGACGTGGGTGAGTGGCTGAAACCACATCCCTGCTAAGGATGCATACGGGAAACTGTATCGAGGGTTCGAATCCCTCCGTCACCGCCATTTTATTGAAAGAAATTTCAATAAATGAATAAAAAAGGCTTGACATACAGTTAAATTACTTTATAATAGCCACCCATAGAGCGCCCGTAGCTCAGTTGGATAGAGCACTTGGCTACGAACTAAGGGGTCGGGAGTTCGAATCTCTCCGGGCGCGCCATATATAAGAACCAAAACTTAGTTGTTTTGGTTTTTTCTTGTCTCCAATTTAAATAAGGGGTTGTATGCGTTTTATTTCTGTGATGATTGCAGCTGTTTTAATGACTGCTTGTGCAAATAAACCAGTATTGCCAGAAAATTTGGTGCAAGCTCAGGTTATGACAGATAATAATTTAGCCCAAGCAGCTGAACAATCTGTTGTTGTACAAGATGCAAAGCAGGCAGTCATTTCAGCTCAAAAAGCTGAAGAGCAAGCCCAAAAAGCCAATCGCAAAGCTGAAAAAGCTGCCAAACGCGCTGAAAGAGCTCAAAAACGTGCTGAGGCTCGCGCCAAACGTGCTGAAGCTCGTCGTGAAAAAGCTGCCAAACGTGCCGCTGCTAAAGCCGAAAAACTGGCAAAAGTTAATGAAATTATTGAACAGTAATCTGTAGTTATTAATCATTTGCAAATAAATAATAGAAGGCGGCACAAACCGCCTTTTATGTTTTGCAACATTGGGAAAAAGAAGATTTTATGCTAAAATGCCCTTTTTATGCCTAAAAAGCTTTGTATGTTCAAACAATCAGATAAAAATCAATCTCCCACTGATAATCCTAAAGCTGTTTCTGTGTCTGATGAACCTTTAGTAATCGCTCATCCAATAGTGCGCTTACTTGCTTTAATCTATGATGGCATGTTGATTTTGGCAATGCTTTTTTTAACAGGTACAATCGGAGCGGTTATAGGTACGCTTTTGCTGCTTGATGTTGGTCAATCAGCGAATCAAGCTCAAGAACTGCCAATTTGGTATCAAAACGGGGTGTTATCGCCCATTTTTATTTTGACGTTGGTGGGATTCTATGGAGTTTTTTGGCGAAAATCCGGTCAAACTCTAGGCATGCAGACTTGGCGAATTAAAACCGTTACTGCTCATGGTAAACTGCTTTTATGGTGGCAGAGTTTTGGGCGCATTTTAAGCGCTTGTCTTTTACCATTATTGTGTGCAACGGTAGGTGGTGTCCTGCAAGACGGTGAGCGCGCCGCAGTGTGGATGAGTGCATTTTTGGGATTTTTGTTTAATTATCTGTTTTGTTTTTTTAATCGTCAAGGATTGGCAGTACATGATATTTTGTCCAATACCATGACCTTAAAAGTGCCTAAAATTCAGCATGAAAGTTTGTGGCAGTCTTTTAGACGTAGGGCGAAGTGATAATCTAAAGTGCTTGTTTAATTACACTCATCATGTATTCTTTATTTATAGTATTTTGATGATAATTTCATAATTTCTGATGCCGTGATGTCCAATATTTTAAAACCCAATTTCTTTTAATTTTCCTTTTTTTGATGTTTATAAATAATTTTAATAAATTTTTTTGAATGTAAATTTTCTTGTTAAAATAAAAAAAGGCAAAGGTAAAATCACCTTTGCCCAATAAATTTATAATCCTTGAATCTCTTCCATATTTTCTTTTAATTTTTGAATTTGTCCACTAAGCTCATCAAGCTTTAGCCGTTCACTTTCAACTACATTGGCAGGCGCCTTAGCAACAAAATTTTCATTGTTTAATTTACCTGAGATTTGGTCGCGTTGTTTTTGTAGTTTATCCAGTTCTTTTTGTAGACGACCAAGTTCAGCATTTGGGTCAATCAGACCTTTCATTGGTACAAAGACACTCACTTGTCCAACCATGCCAGATGATGATAGAGGCGCTTTGTCATTGTTATCAAGATAAGCCAGACTTTCCACTTTTGCAAGGGCTTTAAATAATGGTTCAATGCGATTGATGGTTGTACGTTCAGTAGCTGTAATATTTTGCAATAATACAGGAAGCAGTCTGGCATTACCCAGCCCCATTTCACCACGAATATTGCGCACCACACCAATCAAGCCTTGAAGCCACTGCATATCGTTTTGAGCTTCTTCATTAATAAATTCTGAATTAACTTCTGGGTAATCTGCCAGCATAATGGTTTTACCATCAAGGTTTAGCATAGGCGCCAAAGTTTGCCAAATTTCTTCAGTAATAAATGGCATCAAAGGATGTGTTAAGCGTAGAGCTGTCTCAAGAACCGACAATAATATCAAACGTACTTGGGCTTTTCTATCATCATTTTGATTATCATCATTTAAAACAGGTTTGGCAAGCTCTACATACCAATCACAGTATTCATTCCAGATAAATTCATAAATGGCATTTGCCGCCAAATCAAGTCGATACGTCTTAAAAGCTAGCTCCACTGCTTCAATGCAGTTTTGTAAACGGCTCATAATCCATTTTTCGGGTAATTCCCAAAAGTTAGTATCAATATTTTGGGCGATGGTTTTGCCTTCTACATTCATCAAAACAAAACGGGTAGCATTCCAAATTTTATTACAAAAATTGCGATAGCCTTCTACGCGTTTTAAATCAAATTTAATATCACGTCCTGTATTTGCTAAAGCGCAAAATGTAAAACGTACCGCATCAGTACCATAAGCGGCTATCCCATCCGGGAATTCTTTACGAGTGGCTTTTTCAATCTTTTGAGCATCTTTGGGGTTCATTAATCCAGATGTACGTTTTTTAACCAAACTTTCCAAATCAATGCTGTCAATCAAATCCAAAGGGTCAAGCACATTGCCTTTAGATTTGGACATTTTTTGACCTTCACTATCACGCACCAAACCATGTACATAGACAGTTTTAAAAGGAACTTGTGGTGTGCCATCTTCATTTTTGACAAAGTGCATGGTCATCATAATCATGCGTGCCACCCAAAAGAAAATAATATCAAAGCCGGTTACTAAAACCGATGTTGGGTGGAAGGTTTGTAAAAATGGATTTTGACTGTCTTTTTGTTTGTTACCCGTCCAGCCTAATGTGCTAAATGTCCATAATGCCGAACTAAACCAAGTATCTAGTACATCATCATCTTGGCGCAAGCTGATTTGTTCGCCAAGTTTATGCTTTTGGCGAACTTCGGATTCACTGCGTCCAACATATACATTACCATCATTATCATACCATGCAGGAATACGATGACCCCACCAAAGCTGACGACTGATGCACCAATCCTGAATATCTCGCATCCATGCCATATACATATTCGTGTATTGTTCAGGAACAAATTTAATTCGCCCATCTTCAACTGCTTCAATTGCGGGTTTGGCAAGTGGTGCAATCTTGACATACCATTGGTCGGTCAAAAGCGGTTCAATGACCACGCCTGAACGGTCGCCCTTCGGAGTTTTTAAGCTGTGTGGTTCTATTTTTTCAAGCCAACCTTCGCTTTGGGCTTGAGCAACGAGTTTTTTACGAGCAGCAAAACGCTCAAGCCCAATATATTCACTAGGTGCATCAATTTGTTCAGTAACGGGGCTGCCAATCTGAGTAAGAACGTCAAATTTATCCAAGATTTCAGCATTGATATTAAAAATATTAATCAAGGCTAAATTTTGACGTTTGCCCATTTCATAGTCATTAAAATCATGAGCTGGCGTAATTTTTACACACCCTGTACCAAACTCTTTTTCAACATAATCATCGCCAACAATGGGTACAACGCGTCCTGTGATGGGTAAAATTACCGATTGACCAATCAAATGATTAAAACGTTCATCATTGGGGTTTACTGCAACTGCAGTATCACCGAGCAAAGTTTCAGGGCGCGTGGTGGCAACCGTTAGATAATTTTTACCGTCTTTGGTGGTGAGTTCTTTGTTGGCAAAATAATAATTAAAATACCATAAAGAACCTTGTTCTTCATGACTTTCTACTTCTAAGTCAGATAAAGCGGTATGCAGTTTTGGGTCCCAGTTTACCAAACGTTTGCCCCGATAAATCAAACCTTGTTCATGTAATTGTACAAAAACTTCCTTAACAGCATCTGATAAACCATCATCCATAGTAAAACGTTCGCGACTCCAGTCCACACTTGAACCCAGACGGCGAATTTGCTTGGTGATTG
The DNA here is from genome assembly GCA_916720335.1 of uncultured Moraxella sp. Taxonomy (GTDB): domain Bacteria; phylum Pseudomonadota; class Gammaproteobacteria; order Pseudomonadales; family Moraxellaceae; genus Moraxella. The sequence goes on from CAKAQU010000013.1 coordinate 4,488, forward strand.
TGCCACCTGATTTATCTTTCCACTGCCAAACTTTTTCTAGAAAAGCTTCACGCCCCAAGTCATGACGACTAATGCCTTCTTGACCCAATTGGCGTTCTACAACCATCTGCGTGGCAATACCAGCATGGTCAGTTCCAGGTTGCCACAATGTGTTATAGCCTTTCATGCGATGAAAACGAGTTAAAGCATCCATAATGGCATTATTAAAACCATGCCCCATATGCAGACTTCCAGTTACGTTTGGTGGCGGCAAAGCAATGGAAAAAGACTTGTCTTTATTTAAAGTGGGTTTAAAATAATCATTGTTTTCCCAAAGCTCATACCATTTTTGTTCAATGCTGGCAGGGTTGTAAGTAGTGGATAGATTTTGAGCAGAAGTATCAGTCATAATGTTCTCTAAAAATTTATAAAATGTTAAATCGCAAGATAAATTAAAAAAAATAATTCTACCGCAAAAACAGTTTTGATGGAAATTTTCTTTTAGGTAGGATTTCACAGATTAACAGTTAAGTTTGTAATATTTTGTAAGATAAAATAAAAATAAGCTGATTTTATGAGTAAAATTTGCTATAACTTACGACAATTTTACAAATGAAATTTAGGAAAACAATGAATGAGTAACCCATATGACTCCAATAATTTAAATGAATACAATCCTTATCAAGCACCTGCTGCCTACGAAAAAGGATATCAAGATGATTTAGTGCTACTAGATGAACCAAAACGCTTTGGCGCCTCGGCGGGTATGGATTGGATTAAAGAATCTTGGCGAATTTTTAAGTTAAATCCAGGTTTGTGGATATTAACTTTAATCGCTTATTTTGTTATTACTTTTGTAGCGTCCATGATTCCTGTGATTAATATCATTGTTAGTTTTTTAAATGTATTTTTTGTGGCAAGCATGGCGTATATCGCCTATCGTTTGGACATGGAAGAGGGTGCCAGCATTGCAGATTTATTTGCTGCTTTTTCGCATAATCCTATGGGTCAAATAAAGATTATGTTATGGTCAATGGTTCCAATTGCTATTTCTGGTATTCTTGCAGCAATTTTTATTCCTAACATTACTCATTTATCAAGCGATATTAGTATTTCAACATTGTTTGTCTTGATAATATTGTTGGCAGTCATTCCGCTTCTAATGGCAATGTATTTATCACCTATTTTAGTCATGTTTCATGAAATGCCAGCTTTGGACGCAATGAAATTGTCATTTAAAGCATGTTTGGTTAATTTTTTTCCTATGCTGGTTTTTGGTATTGTGTTCTTAATTATTGCATTGATTTCTACAATCCCTTTAGGTTTAGGGCTTTTGGTAACGATGCCTATGAGCACTATTGCAACCTATGTGATTTATAAAAATACACTGCTTGGTTGATTCATTAATTTTAACTTGAAAATTTAACTATTTTTTTATAAAATAGCCATTTTATTTCCCATTTAAGTTGGCTAATAAAGTTTGGCTTGTGGTGCGGCATATCAAAGTTGGTTGATGATGACGTGGCTGCAGATAATGCAAGTTTATTAGTGCTTAGGTTTTTTGGATACCAATTATGCGTAAAGACATTCACCCAGAATATAAAGAAGTATTGTTTCATGATACTAATGCTGACGTGTATTTTTTGACTCGTTCTACTGTAGCAACCAAAACTACACGTGAGTATCAAGGTAAGGAATATCCTTATTTCCCATTAGATATTTCAAGTGCTTCTCATCCATTCTACACAGGCGAACAACGCAAAACTGCAAACGAAGGTCGTGTGGCAAGTTTCAACAAGCGTTTTGGCGCATTTGCTAATCGTGGTAAAAAATAAGTTGCCAATGCTTATAAAAAACCGTCCTTTGTGGCGGTTTTTTTATGATAAAAATTTTTAATAAAAAATCCGCTTTATTGGTATAAAGCGGATAACAAAATACAAAAAACTTAGTAAGGATTTACTACTACACTTTGGTCGGTGTTAATAATAACTTCTGATGGACGGTCTACAATAAAACGCACTTCATGAGTGTTGGCATTTTGTCTTTTTACATAGTTGTCGTATTCAGGCGTGCAGCCAACGCAGCGACGCATATTATCCCACGGCTGACGCACCAAATGTTCATAAGAACTGTCTACACTATTTGATGCAATTGAAAATGGTAAGCCAACAACATGCAGTGCTGTGCCCGCAATGGCTCCTGCCAATTGAGCAGGTTTACCAACCAACAAATCAGCAGTCATTGTACCATAGTTAGGACCAAAGTCTTTTTCATCAATTTCCATAGCAGCATTGGCAGTGCTATGAATAGCAATCACGGCGGTAAATGCACACAGTAGATGTTTGATTTTCATACAATTATCCTTATTGGGAAATACCCAAAATCTTTTATCTATTACAGCAAGTTTAACAGTGATTAGCAAGCGTTTGATACAGTTAATTGGGTAAGCGGTAAATTTTTCCGATGGATGAAAAATTAGACTAACCAGTGAAGGACTGACAATGCGGACAATAGACACTAGCTCGCCCGGTAATTTTGATATTTTCTAGTAATGTTCCGCAATCAAGACAGGGCTGCCCCTCTCGTCCATACACCAAAAGCGTTTGCTGAAAATATCCTGCCTTGCCATCACCAACCATAAAGTCTTTTAGACTTGAACCGCCTTTTTTAATGGATTTATCCAAGATGATTTTGATGTTATTTGCTAAGATTTTCAACTGTTCTTTAGTTAATGAATGAGCAGGTGTTACAGGGTGAATGTGGCTTAAAAATAAACTTTCTGCAGCGTAGATATTGCCTACACCAACGACAATTGTTTGGTCCATAATGACCGTTTTGATTGGTTTTTTAATGGGATTTTTGCTTTGCCAAATTTTATGATATAAATAAAAACCGTTAAAATCGTTTTCTAAAGGCTCAACTCCCAAATGAGCTAAGTATTTATCAGCTAAATTTTGCCCATCGATATAATCATCGTTATCCGCCCAGGTAATGATGCCAAAGCGTCTTGGGTCGTGATAATATAAATTGGTTAATAAACCATCTTCACCAATAAAAGTCATCACCATATGGTCATGCTTATCTAATGTTTTATCAGCATCAACGCGGCGCTGCTGTAAACTGCCTGACATGCCCAAATGTACCAACAAAGTCTTTTTGGTGTGGTCGGTTTGGTGGGTAAAGTATAGCAGTAAATATTTAGCACGGCGAACGGCTTTGGTGAATTGATAACCAACCAAACTGGATAAATCGTTTGGTAAATATTCACGCAACCTTTTTCCTGAAGTATAGAATTTTGTAACGGTTTGCCCAATCAAAGGGTTTAGACTGGTTTTAGTGGTTTCAACTTCAGGTAACTCTGGCATATTTTTCCTTGTTAGATTATAAAAAGTTAAATGATTAATTGAAGAAATTACGTACAAATTTGTACATTAATTAGTGCTTCTGCGTGCCGAAAGCACACTTGGCTGTTGTTCAATTTTACCTAAAAGGCGCGATAAGTGGGCAATACCTGCCACTTCCACAAAAAATTTCATGCGACAAATACTTTCATCATTATGGATGGTTTCAGCTCGATGAATATTCACTTTTTCGCGGTCAATTAAATTGACTAAATCACGTAAAAGCCCATCTCTTGGCGTAGCTTCTACAGTGATGGCAGTTGGCTGATATCGCCCAAAATGCTCTTGCCAATGCGCAATAACAACACGGTCCGGTTCTTTTTCAATTAGGCGTAAAAATTCAGCACACGATTGTTTATGAATGCTGACACCGCTAGACAAAGTAATAAACCCTGCAATTGGTTCGCCGTGTACGGGGCTACAGCATTTGGCAAGATGAATTTCAACGTTATCTAAGCCTTCTAAGTCAATTTTATACTTATTAGGTCGTGATATGGGTTTAATTTCAATGGTGGCTTCTTGAACGGGTGGGGTTTTTAAGCCTAACTTATCCGCTAATTTATCTACTAAAGCCGACGTATTGAGCTCACCCATTGCCAAGGATAGATATAATTCATCTTTATTCTTTTGGCTAAAATCCTGACACAGCTCATTAAAATTAATTTGATTAAGAGAAAGTGAAAGCCGTTCAATTTCTTTTAAAAACAGATTTTTCCCCGTTTCTATGTTTTTATCACGGTCTTGTTTATTAAACCATTGTCTTAGTTTGGCTTTGGCTCGGTTTGTGTGGATATAGCCTAATGATGACATCAGCCAATCGCGGTTAGGTTCTCTGCTGGCTTTAGTGATGATTTCAACTTGATCACCAGTTTTGGGTTGGTGAGTTAAAGGCACATAACGCCCATTAACTTTTGCTCCTTGAGCTCGGTTGCCAATGGCTGTATGTACATAGTAAGCAAAATCCAGTACCGTTGCTCCTTTGGGAAGCTCAATAATATCGCCATCGCGACTAAAAACAAAAATCCGCTCGGCATCATCGATTTCAAGCTCATCTTCGCTTTGTTCATTTTTATCGCCTGATAGTAATTGACGAAGTGAACTGATTTTTTGGGTGAGATAATCGTCTTGTTTGCCTTTTAAGCCTTCTTTATAATTTACGTGTGCTGCTTTGCCTAATTCGGCTTCAAAGTGCATATCAAAGGTACGAATTTGAATCTCTAGTGTGCGATTTTCAGCAATCACAACAGTGTGTAAGGATTTATAACCATTGGGCTTTGGGTTAGTGATGTAATCATCAAATTGTTCTGGAACATGTCGCCAAAGTCCATGCACCACGCCAAGTGTGTGATAGCATTCAGCATTGGTATTAACCAGCACTCTTAAGGCTCGAATATCGTATAACTGGTCAAAAGATAAATTTTTCTTTTTCATCTTTCGCCAAATCGAATAAATATGTTTAACTCGTCCTGATATTTCGCATGAAATGCCTGTACGTGCCAACTCATCCTTTAAAATCGCTTGAACTTTTTCAATATACAGTTCGCGTTCACTACGTTTTTCAGCAAGCAAGCTGGCAATTTCTTTGTATTCATCAGGCGCTAAATAACGAAAAGCCAAATCTTCCAATTCCCATTTTAATTGGGCAATCGACAGCCGATGAGCCAGTGGTGCGTAAATGGTCATGACTTCTCTAGCTACACGTTTTTGGCGGTCGGGTGTAGCAAAAGATAATTCACGCATGGCAAAAGTGCGTTCAGCAAGCTTAATTAAAACCGCACGCACGTCATTGGTGGTACTAATCAGCATACTGTAAATAGTGGATAACTGCTCGCGCTGATTGTTTTCAAAATAATCTTCAAGACGTTTGTTGCCTTCGATGCTTTCAGATAGTTTGCCCATTGCTAACGTATCAGCAACTAAATGAGCAATGTCTTGCCCAAAATTTTTTGCAATGGTATCTGTGTTGATAAGCTCGCGTCGTGCCGCTCGATAAAGCATGGCAGCGACCAAAGCATTTTCGTCCCAGTACAGATATGCCAAAATATCTGCCATACCAATTCCAGTTGCATAGGCACCAGAACGTACAGCGTGAGCTTTATTGGTTTGGATTTTAACAAATTCACACGCCCGACGAAGCATTGGTAAGTCATCTTTGCCAATGCGTTCAGCAACCACCTTTAACCAGCTTTGTATATCAATATCATCCTCACTAATACTAGCGGGCACAGTTTGACTGTTGGAATGGTCAAGTTTGGTGGTGAGTTTGCGACTGTCTAGTTGCGATTTGATGTCTGGGTGAAGTCGTTTTCGGGCAAGGCTTGCGGTTAGACTGGCACTATCCTGACTGCTGTCATTGCCATGCAAAAGGGGTAGGCTATCTCGTATCTGTACCACGGCATATCCTTTTATCACTATTTGCTATGATTGAGTTAGTATAACATAACTATTGATTTTGTTTATCGTGTTTTGGTTAGCGTCGTTTTGCAGTTTTTATCTGAATTCTTACGCAATTCACCCAAAAATATCGTTAATTTGTTGCAAATTTTTGACCAATTTTGATGCAGTTTGTTATTAAATTTGAATTTATCATTAGCCACTTATTCAAAAAAAGGTGGTTGATTATCGGAAATTTGGTTTTTGGTTAAGTTTTAATCTTGTGATAGCGTTATAATTATTGTTAACATAATTAGTAAGGTGTTGAAATGATACTTTTATAAACAATAATTGTTATTTGTGATTATCAAATTGGAATATTGCAAAAATATACTGCATTTTTCATTATTTGCTAGGTAATATGATTATGTCAAGAGATATCAATCCATTTAAGCAAAATCCTCAATAATTATTCTTAAAAAGAATTATTTTTGCATTACCAAATCTGTTTTTTTTGAAAATAGATGTTCAAACAGTTTGGTGATATCAATGATGCTTTTGCTATGTAGATTATTAATTGTAATGTTAGGTTAAGGAAAAGTTATGGCTAAAAAGAAAAATGAAGATGGTAGTGGTTTTGGTCTAATAGTTTTAATTGTAGGTGTGATTATTTGTTATTCGTGGGATTTTTTGGTTAGAAATAGGCTATTTCTGTCGATTGGTTTTGTTGTTTGCTTGCTCACTATTTTGCATTTTAGGAGAAAAAGTAAAGAAAAGAAAAGAGCAGAGATGGAAAGAAGAAGGATTGAGAGATTTAATTATTTATATAGTAAGTATGTGGATGAAGATATTGTTGTAAGTATTATGAATCAAGAATTTTGGCAAGGACAAACGGAAGAAATGTTGCTTGATTCACTAGGATATCCTGATGATAAAGATATTAAGGTTCTAAAAAGCAAACGTCGTGAAGTTTGGAAATATGATAAAATTAGTGCCAGAAGTTATCGAACAAAAATCATACTTGAAAATGGTATTGTTGTTGGATATGATTATTAAATCTAGTATAAAAAATAACACCCTAAATAGGGTGTTATTTTATTTATCAAACTAAATTATAGTAAATGCGCAATCGCATCACGTTCATCAGTAAGTTCTTTTAGGGTAATGTTGATGCGCTCTTGGCTGAATTCGTCAATTTCCAAACCTTGAACGATTTTGTATTCACCATTTTCGGTGGTTACAGGGAAACCAAACATAACGCCTTCTGGAATGCCATAAGAGCCATCCGATGGAATGCCCATAGTTACCCATTCGCCATTGGTGCCAAGTGCCCAATCACGCATATGGTCAATTGCAGCATTAGCAGCAGAAGCAGCAGAAGATAGACCACGAGCTTCAATAATGGCTGCACCGCGTTTACCTACAGTTGGTAAAAAGACATTTGCATTCCATTCTTGGTCGTTAATCATGTCTTTAACACTTTCACCATTGATGGTTGCAAAGCGATAATCCGCATACATAGTAGGGCTGTGGTTACCCCAAACGGTTAAGTTTTTGATGTCTTTAACTGCTTTACCAGTTTTTTTAGCAACTTGCGTTAAAGCACGGTTATGGTCAAGGCGCAACATAGCCGTGAAGTTTTTTGCTGGCAAGTCAGGCGCTGATTTCATGGCAATGTAAGCGTTTGTATTGGCAGGGTTGCCAACAACCAACACTTTAACATCACGGTTTGCTACATCATTTAAAGCTTTACCTTGTACAGTAAAGATTTTGGCATTTTCTTGTAATAAGTCAGCACGTTCCATGCCAGGACCACGAGGACGAGCGCCAACAAGTAAAGCATAGTCAGCATCTTTAAATGCCACATTTGGGTCGTCAGTACCAATCACATCAACCAATAATGGGAATGCACAGTCATCAAGCTCCATAATTACGCCTTGTAGGGCTTGTTGGGCTTTTTCTACTGGAATTTCAAGGAGTTGTAAAATAACTGGCTGGTCCTTGCCAAGCATCTCACCTGAAGCAATGCGGAATAATAAACTGTAGCCAATTTGACCTGCAGCACCAGTAACAGCAACACGAACGGGTTGTTTACTCATGATATTGTCCTTAAAATGGTAAAATTTGTGATTTACAATATGGCAAAATCCACCTAAATTGTAAAATCGTCTTAGTTTAGCATGTACAAGTATAAATCGCAAAGCCTTTTTAGGCTTCATTATTTTTCTAAATGTTGTCTAACGTGGGTTGGCTTATAACATACAATCTAATAATTAGCTCAAAGTTTTGGGCATTTTTACACTCAACGCACTTACGGCACAATTTTTAACTTATGAGTGGCGCCATTGATAACATAAATATCTTTACTCTGAGCGGCATGCGTGCAGGTATAGCTTGAACCAAATGAACCAGTTGTGTACCATGCATCACCTTGAAAGTAATATTCATAAGTTTGCCAGCCTGTGTAACCGCCATATGTATTTTTAGCATTGACATTCACGCAAGCAAGATACACTGGAAAACCTACCCATCCTTTACCCTCGTGTGAGCTTTTAAATGCGGAAAGAAAACCATCAAACGCTAACGTAGTTGTATAAAATACTTTGACAGGTTTCATGTAAAATTCAATTTTTGCGCTGTCATAATCTAACAAATTTCTTTGCAAATGCTGCCTAACGCTAGATTGGTAATTGCTTGGATAAGCACCATAATTTGCGCTGTGAATTTGTTTCATAGATAAGGTATCTAACACAGGTTTGGTGGTGGCGCAGCCTGATATTAATGCCAAAGTGGTTAATGAATAAATAATAAATTTTTTCACAAAAAAGCCTCTGATAAAATCAAAGGCTTATTCTAGCATTTTTTGTAAATTTATCAAAATATTACCATGATGGCGACACATTTCCCATACGTTGACTAATCGGCATACCATGCCCCATTAAAACGCTGTAAATGGTGGTGTTTTCCATTACATGCTTAACATAATCGCGTGTTTCACTATAAGGAATGGCCTCCACATATTGGTCAGCAGCGATAGAGCCATGTTTAGGTAACCACTTTTTAGCAGCTCCAGGACCAGCATTATAACCTGCAGTAGCAACAGCGATTTGACTACTGGATTTATCTGATAAATCTTTTAAAAACCAAGTGCCATAACGAATATTAGTATCAGGATTGCTCATGTTACCAGCAGATTCACCCATACCGCGGGCGATTTGTTTTGCAGTGCCTGGCATGATTTGCATTAGCCCGCCTGCACCAACGCCTGAGCGAGCATTTGTTTGGAATCGACTTTCTTGGCGCATAATTCCATATGCCCAAGCAGGGTCAATGCCAACACCACGACTGTAACCAACCACGCTACTTTGGTAAGGCATTGGGTGGCTAATAGCACCAGCACGTAAAGCAGGCGTGTTTTCCATAGCGTATATACTGCGATTGTAAATTCCTAAATCATGAGCGCGTTTAGCAGCAGCAAGGATTAATGCGGTATCATTTTTTTTGTTCGCCATCCGTACCGCCCAGTTCCATTCTCTTTGAATGTGTTCGGGGTTGGCGTTATTTTGAATCAATAAAAAAGCACGTGCAAAATAAGGGTCTTGCATTACTCGTTGTTGGTCTTTTTGGCTGATGTTTGGTAGGTGTGAACCGCCCAAATCTTGAGCGGTTAAAGCAATACCTAAACGATCTTTGGCAAGTAAGCCATAATAATCAATTCCTGTGGCAAGTTGTCTATAGATATTTTTGGCGTCATGTTGTTTTCCTGTTTGCTCATAACCCCGAGCCAGCCAATATTGCCATGCTTTTTGACTTTGATTTTCTACATTCATAGCAAGTACAGCATTGACGACATCTTGCCATTGACTAAAATAAATGGCAGCTTGAGCATAATCTTCAGCTTCTTCTTGGTTAAAGGGTTCACCTAAGCTGTTTCTAAACCAATTTACTGCCTCTATGTTAAAACCATCGTCAGTGTTCATATTCATACGTTTTACAGCGATGCTTCGCCATGCGTAGCGTTTTGCCATATCGGATAATAAAGGACGTGGACGGGTTTTGTCTTGGTTGATGTCGTAATTGAGCTGACTGGATGCATCCCAATAAGAACGATTTGCCAAAAGACTGATGGCATAAACGTATAAATATTGGTTGGTTTGACTGTAAGGCTGATTGGCAAATTGAGTAAAAAAGGCGTTGGGGCTATTGCGAATGCTGGATAACGTTCCATAGTCAATTGCCAAATTCAGCGAGCGTGCCAAATTAACAATATCATTCATTTTATTTAAAGGGGCTTTTTTACTGGACAATTGACGATTATCAATTCGCATCATGCGAATCAGTTGTTCATGTTTGTCAGTTTGAGTGATGCGCGGGTTATTAACCAGCTCACTGGCAAGTTTTTCACATAAAGGCTGTTTGATTTGTGTGTTAAGCCAAACATCGGATTTTTGGTGTAAAGCCCGCATATCGCCTGAACCGTTATAACCAAGCCCAATAGCGCATGCCTCTGATGCGTCAGCGTTTTGAATTGAATGCGCTACCGCTCGCACAGCAGAATAATCACCGGATTTAGCTTTGGCTTCAGCATAATCAGCCGCCAATTTTTCACTCATGACGTTTTCGGGGTATTTTTGCACAAAATTATTAATGGTATCTGGCGACTGACTGTCTAAATTATAATTAAGTCGCCAATAGGCAGGATAGACAGCAAACAATGAACCCTGCATGTTTTGCTCATATTGATACATGGCGTTGGGACTGCTTTTTTGACGTTCAGCTTCCATAAATTGATAAACACTGTTGTCATAACTGTAGTCATTCGCACACGCCACCAAGCTTGAACCAACCAATGTGCCAAATAGAGTAACTTGGATAAAAAAAGAACGTTTGGATGTAGGAAAATTCATTGCTATTTGCTTAGATTAATTATGAAAATATTCAGCTTAACAAATTATTTTTACATTTATCTAAGCTGCTGTATAAAATTTGTAAAATTTATCCAAGTTTTTTAATAAAACTTAGAAATGATTGGTTTACACAATAAGCATTAATAAAAATCATGATATAATTAAAAGTTTTAAACAATAAACTAATTGAGTTTATCAGCCCTTGGAGAAAACCATGACCGCTCAAACTTTTAATCCAAAAACCGCCAAACCCATTCAAATTATCAGTCAGCTTCATCAAATTGATGAACCTATCAACCAAACCATAAATTCATTACGCCCCAAAAAAGTTTTTATCACCACTCAGGGCTGTCAAATGAATGAATATGACAGTCAAAAAATGGGCGATGTGCTTGGCGATAGTCATGGCATGATTGTAACTACTGATATTAATGAAGCTGATGTTTTAATCATGAATACATGTTCTATTCGCGAAAAAGCTCAAGAAAAAGTGTTTAGTGAACTTGGCAGATGGCGAAAACTCAAAGAGAAAAATCCAAATCTAGTAATTGGTGTGGGCGGCTGCGTCGCAAGTCAGGAGGGTGAGAATATTCAAAAACGCGCCCCTTATGTTGATATGGTATTTGGTCCGCAAACGTTGCATCGACTGCCGGAATTGTATGATAAATCTGCCAAACAACACGACCAAATTCCTAAAAATCGCATTGGCGTGGTGGATGTGTCATTTCCTAGTATTGAAAAGTTTGATTTTTTACCAGAACCAAAAGTAGAAGGTTATAAAGCTTTTGTTTCTGTTATGGAAGGCTGTTCAAAGTATTGTTCATTTTGCGTGGTGCCCTATACGCGTGGTGAAGAACTATCACGTCCTTTGGATGATGTACTGGCTGAGATTGATATGCTTGCTGAACAAGGTGTGCGAGAAATTAATCTTTTGGGTCAAAACGTTAATGGTTATCGTGGTGAAAAAGACGACGGTACAATTTGTCGTTTTAGCGAGCTTTTGCATTATGTATCACACATTGATGGCATTGACCGCATTCGTTTTACCACAAGCCATCCTCTAGAATTTACAGATGATGTGATTGACGCTTATAAAAGTATTCCAAAACTGGTATCTCATCTACATTTACCCATCCAAAGCGGTTCTAATGCTGTTTTGGCGGCAATGAAACGTAATCACACAGTAGATATTTATATCAATCAAATTAATAAACTGCGTGCCATTCGCCCTGATTTGCACTTATCCAGTGATTTTATTATTGGCTTTCCAAATGAAACGGATGAGGATTTTTTAAATACGTTAAATCTTGCCAAAGAGCTTGATTTTGACCACTCTTACAGTTTTATTTATTCCAAACGCCCCGGAACGCCCGCATCAGATTTGCCAGATAATGTCAGTTTTGAGACAAAAAAAGCCCGTCTTGCCACTTTTCAGGAAGTTATCAAGGAATCTACTTTTGCTAAAACGCGTGCGATGATTGGTCAAACCGTAAAAGTGTTGGTTGAAGAGCCTGCCAATCGTCGTGAAGGCTTTTTGCATGGCACAGCAGATAATACGCGTTCCGTTATCTTTAAAGGTGATAAATCGCTTTTGGGTCAATTTGTTTTGGTAAGAGTAACCAATGCAATCAGCATGCATTTAGTAGAAGGTGAGCTTGTGGAGATTTTGGGCTAAACTATTTTGAATAAAGTTTTGAATAAAGTTTAGACAGTTTACCCGCCCAAACTAAAGAAATTGTTTCAATATTTAAAAGTTTTATATCTGCTAATTGTGCTATAAAGAGTTGGTAGTAAAATGCCTAGCTGTCTATAAATGTCAGCTAGGCTTTTTAATCGTTTTTGGTGCTTAGGATTTTTTGTGCATTGCATTAAAAATAGGTGGTAATGTTTGAACTTCTTTGGCGGTAAGGCGCTCAGGCGATAATCCCTTGATGATGGGCAAATCTTTAATTTTTTTATGATTTTTTCTATAAAGTAGTACGGGAATGAAACGAACAAATTCAAATAAATGTAAATATTCTTCTTCATCACCATCAAATTTATCATCATCGTCAGGGCGAATGCTGGCAATTTTTAAAAGGTCTCTGATTTGAGCTTGTTCGTCTTGACTTAATGCAATTTCACTGATTCCAAGTCCTGTGATAAAGCCGCCCGCCCAATTTTTTAATGCTAAAAACCGTTCAGATAAGTCGTGTTCGTCATCAGGAACAAGCGGGGTAAATGCATAAGCATCATCTTGGTCTTTTAATTCAAAGCTAATGTCTTCGGCGTATTGGCTGATAAGTTCTAAAGCATCATCATCAGGACGGCTTAAACAAAGCTCATCAAAAAGCATTGCCCAAATATCTTTGTTTGCAGGAAGACAGGTTGTCATAACAGCAGTAATCAAACCATGTAATTCACTGATGGATATATCATGCCAATTATCAAAAGCCGCTTGCCAGTCGCTAAATCCAGAAAAATCATCATTCATTAAAACATTCCTAAAAATAATCCCATTTTAAATGGCATCATTGGGTTAATTAATAAAAAACACGTTTCATTAAAACTGCAAATTGTGTCTTTAAAAAAATACGTTTTTATTGATAAAAGATGCTAATCAATAAACAAATTCCGCCATTTTACCACTGTTAAAACAAAGGTTTCATGAGAAAAACCTTAAGAAAAATGTTAAATATAACGCAAATTTTAGGGTTTTGTTAAAAAATCTCTTAAAGGTTGAACACTATCCATTGGGGTGATAAAATACGGGGCTTGGAAAGTAATCATCTTTTTAAATCAGAATAACACATGGGCTAATATCTTACAGATTGTTCTGTATATTGAACATGATAATATAACTTATTAAAATCTTTTAACAGGAAACCATATGATTTCCCAATTACAGCTACTTGAAGCTACTATTTTAGAATTTAAAGAACGCTACCATATTACCGCAACCGAACTTGCTAGCTTAAAAAATAAATTAGCACAAGATAATACCACAGGGCAATTACTAACGCTTAGTAAAAATCTGGATTCTGCAAATGAAGAAATTGCTACATTGACCCAAAAAATAAATGAATTGACTGATGAAAAAAATCAATTAACCAATAAAATTACAACACTTGAAGAACAAAATACCCAACTAAATAATCAAAATTGTGAACTTGCTCTGAAGCAAAAATTAGCAGTTGAGCGAGTAGAGGTGATTACCAACTGGCTGACCAAAATTGATAATGGCACGATTTAAGGTATAATTTTAGGATTTTTTATGAACGTTCTCGATGCCTTTGCCGCCTTTGAAAAACACGGCAATAAAATGACACCAAAAAAAAGCAGTGTCAACAATCAAGCTGCTAACACTCAAAACACATCTACGCAAACCGCTCAAAAAGATGTGAAGGATTCACCTAAAAAAAGTAATGTCGATGCCGCTTTTGCCGCCTTTGAAAAACATGGCAATAAAATGACACCGAAAAAAAACAATGACAACAACCAAAATGTTAGCGACCAAAAAGATACTCAAAATCTATCTCAAAAAGAAGAGAGTTCAACGGCAGTTAATCCAACTCAAACAAAAGTGCAAGAAACCAAAATGCCTGAAGACACCAAAGTTGAAAAAGTGGAATTTTTACCTGTAGATATTAATATCGCAGGCACACCACACAGAATCACTTGCCCTGCTAATGAAATTAACGCTTTAGAAGATTCGGTGTCGCAAATTAATAATCAAATTCGCAGTATCCGTCAAGGTATTAAAAATAAAAGTCTAACTAATGAAGAACTTTTGGTGCTGACCTGTCTTGAATTATGTGACCAAATTCGTTCATTAAAAGAAGTCAGTGCTAGCCAAGATGAAGAAAAAGACCATGCTATGGTGCTGATTGCAAAAATGATTAAAGATACAAAAAGTGCCTTATAACCATCAAAGTTACGTATTTTTAAAGCAAGGTGAATTCCTTGCTTTTTTTATGCTTTTTAATTTTGTTTTGGTGTTTTTTGAATATTTATAACTGTAATTAGAATAAGGGGCTGTTTAAGAAATTTGCGATAATGACGCTTTTTTAGGATTGTTAAAATATGCAAAATTTGGATGTAGTTTTTTCTGATGATTGGATAATTGTTCTATTTTTTATACTTGGGGCATTATTACATGGCATAACAGGGTTTGGTTATCCAATCGTTGGTACAGCAATCATTGCCAGTTTTTACCCATTAAAAGTTGCCGTGGCGATGGTGGTGGTGCCGTGTGTGGTGCTTAATTTAATGATGTTACGTTCAGGTGGCACAATTATTGACAATATCACCCAATATGGTAAAGAATATTTTTGGTTATTTTTTACTAGTTTTTTGGGCGGTCTTTTGGGGGTACAATTTTTATTGGTGGTTCCTGAAAGTTATTTAAAAATTTTTCTAGCAGTAACATTATTATTTTATGTTTATACCCAATATTCACGACATCGCATTTACTTTACTCATGATAACAAAACCATGGCAATTTTTGGATTTATTGCAGGCATTGTAGGGGGTGCAACCAATGCCATTGTGGCGTTTTTGATGATTTATCTTTTGGGAACTAAACGCAATAAAAATGAAATGGTGATTGTTAATAACTTAAGTATTTTAATCACCAAAATCATTCAAATTTTTGTGTTATTTCCGGTTATTACAACCTTTGATGCAAAGCAAAAATGGCTTTTATTGACTGTGATTGTTATTTCACTATTTTTTGTATATTTTGGTTCTCAAATTCGTCATCGTTTACCACAAACGGTGTTTAATCATATGATTGCTGTTATGTTATTTTGTTTAGGATTATACGCACTATGGCAGGGCGTGCATGCGCTTGGGTCTACTTAACAGCTTTTTGCCAATCCAGTATTGCTTTGATGTCATTGCCAATAGCAGATTGTAAGGTGGATAAATCAGCGTATTTTTTTTCATCATGTAAATAATGTAAAAAAATTACTTGTGCGGTCAATCCATACAAATTGCCATCAAAATCCGGAAAATGTACTTCCAAACGATAATTGGCACCATGAACGCTCGGGCGCGTGCCGATATTAACCGCGCCTAATAAACTGTTGGGGTGAATTCCTAAAATTCCTTTGTGATGACTATGGGTTAAATCACAGGGCTTAATCAGTTCATCATTTTGATTAAAAAATAACACATTTGCCCCAAATACGCCTTTTAATGCGGGTTTGAGCCGAGACAGTGAAATATTGGCGGTTGGAAACCCTAGTGTTCTGCCAATTTTATCGCCGTGAACAACTGTGCCTTTTATACTATAGTCTTGACCAAGTAGCGTTTTAGCGGTGGTTAAATCTCCTAACGAAAGTGCATGACGAATTTGTGTTGAACTGATGCGTGTGTTTTGATGACAGATAGTTGTCAAATTATCAACAATAAAACCTTGATTTTGTAAAAAATTTTTATCACCCAAACGGTCATGACCAAAGCGAAAATCATCACCAAGCATCAAATGATTGGCGTTTAATTTTTTTAGCAATTGTGTGAAATCCAAAGCTGATAAAGAACGAAATTCATCATTAAAATCAACTACTAATAAATAATCAATGTCCAGTTTTTTGATAATCGCTGATTTTTCAGCCAAGTTACTCAGACGCGCGGGCGGATTGTTGGGAGTAAAAAATTCCCTTGGCTGTGGCTCAAAAATCATCATTGCCGTATGCAAATGCTGCTGACTCGCCATATTTTTTAAAGCATAAAGCATGGTTTTATGTCCAAGATGCACACCATCAAAATTACCTATGGTTAGAGCAATCTTGGGCAATGGAGGCGGATTTTTGGGGTCAAGATGGATAAT
>CAKAQU010000014.1 GCA_916720335.1 uncultured Moraxella sp.
TAGACAGATGGGTATGAATTGATATTTGTGTAAGGTGTACGATGGATTATTGAGCTGATTGCTGAGCTTTTTTAGCGATATCATAACAGGTATTAATATGCTCATCTGCGATTTTTTTAAATATGATATAACCAAGTGTTCCAGCAAAGATTTGACCGCCTAAAGGAATGTATTTGGCAATTTGTTTACCAATCAAACGCGTACCAAAACCTTTGACGGTTTTATTAACAACTCCACGTGTTGCAATCAGACCTCCGATAGCTGTAATGCGTTCCATAATATTTTTTTGGCGAGTTGCCTCATCAAAAGAATCGGGGTCTTTTAAACCAAAACGAGCATTAATTTTGGGAAAAAGTTGGGATAGCATCACAACATCAATAGCCACGTCTAAAAAGGGTAAAGGAATAATAGCAACACCTGCTGAAATTTTGGCGCGAGCCTTTACCATATCTTGGCATTCTTTGCGAACTTTATCTAAATCAAGATAAGGGCTAACATTATCAACAATGGGAGTGGACATAAGTGCTCCAATAAAATAAATGGGTGATTTTATTTAAAAATGGGGTCTAATTACAGGATTTAAAGTAAAAAAATGTAATGGTATAAAATAAACTAACATGAACCAAAAATTACCAGGTAGATAAATTATAAAAAACAGTAAATAAGTGAAAAAGAGGGGTAAATTTTTATTGAATAATTTATGCTACAATATCAAGAAAATTAACACAATTACAAAAGAGTAACTATGAGTAAAGATGAAATTCAAAACAGTGTTTTTACCAAATATCCTGACGTTTCCAATTATACCGATAGACAATCCGCTCAACAGCAGTCCACTCAAAAGTTTGCTAATGCTAGTTTGACCCATCTAACCAATACCCATCTAACCAGTCAAACTTGGGATTTTCGCCAAGTTATTGGGCAATTTACACCAAAAACCCTAACGCTATCACCACGTTTGTACTCACATATTTCAGATGAATTACAACAAACTTATGGTCAAACTTTATCCAGATTATTTGCCGCTCGTGGTGTACTGTCTGTTGATGATATGGATATGTCTATATCTGGACTTTTACCCGCAGGCGATTTATTAGATATTGATAAAGCAGTTTTGACAATTGATAAAGCGCTTGATGAGAAAAAACGTATTTTAATTGTTGGTGATTTTGATTGTGATGGCGCAACCTCAACTACATTAATGGTGCGCTGTTTGCGTGAAATGGGTGGTGATGTTGAATTTTTGGTGCCAGACCGTTTTAAATTTGGTTATGGATTGACTCCACAAATTGTAGAATACGGTGTGGAGATGTTTCGTCCAAATCTAATCATTACTGTGGATAACGGCATCTCCAGCCATGAAGGCGTGCAAAAGGCTCGTCAATTGGGTGTGGATGTGGTGATAACTGACCATCATTTAACCACCAAACCCAGCCCAGAGGCTGCTGCCGTTGTCAATCCTAATCAATTAGGCTGTACTTTTAAAAGCAAATCATTGGTTGGTGTGGGTGTGGCGTTTTATGTAATGGGACGGGTCGCCAAAGTCAGAAGACAGATGGGTAAATCCACCACAAAAGTAGCCAAATATTTGGATTTGGTGGCGCTGGGCACAATAGCTGATTTAGGTGTATTGGATAAAAACAACCGAATTTTGGTAACTCATGGCTTAGCACAAATTGCTAAAGCAGATTGTTGCTTTGGAATTTTAGCGCTGCTTGAGCAGGCAGGACGTGATTATCGTCAAGTAAATGCTGATGATTTTGGATTTGTAGTTGCGCCTCGAATTAATGCGGCAGGTCGCATGGATAATATGCGTACAGGTATAGAATGCTTGTTGGCTGATGATTATGAAACCGCCCATCATCTGGCGACAGAATTGGGGCGACTTAATTATTCTCGGCGCGCCATAGAATCTCAAATGCGAGATGAGGCTACTCATATTATTGAAACATTGCATTTAAGCGATGACAAAAATCCACCCAAAGCAATCAGTTTGTATCAAGATGGTTGGCATCAAGGAGTAATTGGTATTGTTGCTGGAAGAATTAAGGAGCAGCTTTATAGACCTGCCGTTGTATTTGCGCCTGCTGATAATGCCAAACTTGGTGATGATGATTTAATCAAAGGTTCAGCACGCTCCATTGCAGGCGTGCATATCCGCGATGTCATAGAAGCTGTAGCGATTGCTAATCCAGATTTGATTTTGCATTTTGGTGGGCATGCCATGGCGGCAGGCTTAACAATTTATAAGAAAAATTTTAATGCTTTTGGTCAGGCACTGCTAACTGCCATGCAAGAGTTTGATGATGAAGTATTTAATGAAGAGCGGTTTACTGATGGTCAATTAATCGCTAACGATTTTAGTTTGAGCTTTGTTCGTACTTTAAAAAATATCAGTGTTTGGGGCAATGGGTTTGCTCATCCTGCCTTTGATGGTGTATTTGAAGTGGTTAATTTTAGAATTTTAAAAGAAAAGCATCTAAAACTCACTTTAAATGCTCCCGGTGTACTTTACCCAATAGAAGCGATTTGGTTTAATTATGATGTTGATAATTGGGACTATCGAGCCAGTCAGGTACACATTTTGTTTACTCTTGAGATTAATCAATGGCAAAATAATGAATATGTGCAGTTGTTTATCAAAGACTTAGCGGTTTGTCAGATTAATTAAATCAGGCAATCACCGCTAAGTTTTTTATTTAACTTTAGGGGTTATGGTGGGTGTTATTTGTCATTCATGGTTTGTGCTTACGGGCAGGCATTGAGTTTTTCTAAATGCTCAGTAAGCAGCGGCATTAAACGTTCAGCAAGCTCCTCACGTAAACTGGTTTTATCATCATAATGTGTGGTTAGACTGCAATAATGCGGATTGGCACGTGCTTTTTTGAGCGCTGATGGTAGTCTATCAGTTTGCCATGGCAAAGTAACATCGCGTTGTAGATGAATGACTTCAAGACTAGCATGACCACGATGACGCAGGGTATGGTGCAGGTTTTGTGATTGAGTGGCAAGTAGTGTTAAAGTTTCACTGCTGATGTTGATGGTTTTAACGTTCATCATTTTATCTTTGATGGTTAAGCTATTGGGTAAAATACCACCAATAACTCCACCAATTGCTGTTCCTAATCCTAGGCTCGCTCCTAAAGTTGCCACATCAATGCCCGCACCAATAATCATGCCAGCAACACCGCCACTGACTGCACGGATGCCATAACGCGCCAAAAGCTCTTGGTCAAAAATGTCTTGGTTATTGCCTTCAACAACCATTTCACCTTCATCAGTTGCCACATGATAAAATTTATAAAGCTCAAGCAGGCGTTCTTGCATAATATGAAACGCCTGACGTACAGCGGTTTGCATATTGGCAAGCACGGGTTTTGGGTCGTCGTGTTCATTGATTTTTATACTAAAACTGGCAACATTAACCAAAAAATCAGCAATCATTAAACTACCAATTTCTGACATATCATGCCAAACATAAGTGCGCTCATCGCGTAGAGCTTCGAAAACAGGAGCGGAGGTCAGTGTGCCTAGGTTATTCCACAAAGAAATTTCGGCATCAAAATCAAATGCGACAGTATCAAAGGCATTAATGATGTGCAAGGCACGCCGTGCTAGCATTTCTTGCCACTCTGCCATATAAGGACTGCCTGATTTAATAAAATTAAAAACGGGTAAAACCGGGGTTCCTGAACTGGCTAAAATTGCCAATTCATCTTTATATTTTGCCAAAACTGGCTCACGCACATCAATTACATAGATGGCGATATCAACATCAAGTAAAGCAGAGATAACCTTGGCTTCTTGAGAAAAATCGTTTTCCAAAACTGGGTTTTGTTCTTTAACTGCCTGCAAAAAAGCATTTAATCGGTCTACGCCATCAAGCCGCCCATCGGTATATTCTTGTAAATAATCCATCACGCCTGTTGCGTCTTCAAGCCCGGGCGTGTCATATAGGCGAATTAAAGGGTTATCTTGTTCATCAGAGACGGTAACAACTTCAACATGACGAGTGGTAGCAGCAGCATTTTTGACTTCGCCAAAATCGCAATCACGAAGCAAAGTTCGCATTAATGATGTTTTGCCAGTGTTGGTATGGCCGATGATGGCGACACTGACAGGCTCACCAAACGTGTTATTGATAGAAGCTTTTTTTGACGCGGCAAGACTATTTTTTGATAAAGCGAGCGTTGATTTTAATAATTCCTGCATACACTTGTCCAATTTTGGTGCGTTTTACAAAAGTAACGTCAATGCCTTGTACGCACAATTCCAAAGGCTTGTCGCTTTCTATATAAATCAGACTATCATTATGATACAGATGACTGTCAATGATACCGTTTAGTAGCGTTGCCCATAAATCCAACGAGTAGGGCGGGTCAAGAAAAATAACATCAAAAGGCGTATCCAGTGTTTTTAAGACTTCTTCGGCACAACCATGAATGAGTGTTAAGCTGTTTTGATGAATATTTAACAAATTGATACTTTTTGTTAATTCATCTATCTGCTTTATATTTTTCTCAATCATGGTAACACATTTTGCGCCTCTTGATAATGCCTCAAAACCCAAAACTCCGCTACCTGCACAAACATCAAGCACCAGTGCATCATGAATATCCGCTAATAGCCAATTAAAAATAGTTTCGCGTAAACGGTCAGGAGTGGGGCGTAGCCCGTCTGCTTCAATAAATGACACTAAGCGACGTTTGTATTGTCCGCCAATAATACGCACTCGACTGGGTTTTTGGCTATTTTTTTGGTGGTGTTTGGTGTTTTTTTTGGTCATAAATGGTTTCTTGATTAAATATTTATCAATTTTATCTGTCAATATTAAAACTGTAATAAAAATGTAAATATATTATCAATAATAAGATGGATTTAGTCATAAAATCTTATCATTGATGTTCAGATTTGATTTTATCTTTAATGTGTTTATCTTTTTCAGATTTTTGCGTTTCTTTTAATTTTGCTTGCTCTTTGGCTTTTTCGTTAGCTTCTATTTTTGCTTGCAAATGAGCGTGTTTTTCAGCGCGAATTTTGGCATATTCTTCTTTACTTGGCGGTAAAATTGGATTTTTTTCCCGTTGCAATACCCAATAATCAAATAATGCCCGACCAATTGGCGCAGCAACTTTACTACCGCCACCACCGTTTTCTACAATAACGGCTAGGGCAATTTGGGGGTCATCAACAGGAGCAAATCCTGTAAACCATGCATGGTCCCAGTGGCGTGAATCCAAAGCGGCTTTGTTGTAACTTTTGCCTTGAGCAATTGATTTGACCTGCGCTGTACCTGTCTTACCTGCAATGCGATAAACAGGCGTGTAGATGCCTTTGGCTGTACCACGTTTAACCGTGTCTTCCATTGCGGTATGCATTTTTAGCCAGTCTGATTCTGTGCCATTAAATTCAATAATTCCATCAGGTTTATCGATGATAGGAACCTCAGCTTCGCCTTTAGAATTTTTTAAAATGTGTGGGGTTAAATGTTTGCCTTTGATTGCTGTCATGGCGGTAGCATTGGCAACTTGCAATGGAGACGCCAAAAACGCCCCTTGCCCAATAGATACCGAAATGGTCTCGCCAGGCAACCAATCTTTTTTATAGGTTTTTTGCTTCCATTCAGGTGATGGCATGATTCCCGGTTTTTCGTTGGGTAAATCAATCCCTGTTTTTTTGCCAAAACCAAAACTGCTCATCCAATCATGCAATTTATCAATCCCTAAACGATAGGCATTTTTATAATAATAGGTATCCACCGACATGATGATGGATTTAGACATATCTACCGTCCCATGTCCGCCTTTTTTCCAGTCACGAAATTTATGACTGTCTCCAGGTAAACTAAAATATCCCGGGTCAAAAATTGTGTCATTCCACCCCATAATGCCATAATGCAAAAACCCCATGGATTCAAAAGGTTTGATGGTGGACGCTGGAGGATATAGACCCTGTAATGCCCGATTATACAAAGGCTGGTCAATATCATCACGTAAAGCTGAGTACATCTTTGATGGAATCCCTGAAACAAAGGGGTTGGGGTCGTAACTGGGGTTTGAAACAAAAGCTAAAACATCACCATTTTTTGGGTCAAGTGCCACTACTGCACCACGTCTGCCTGCTAGCTGTTGTTGAGCAACGTATTGTAAGCCATAATCCAAACTAAGATACAAATCATTGCCTGCTACAGGCGCTTTTGTGTCCAAGCGTCGCAGTACTTCGCCATGAGCGTTAGCTTCCACAGATTGATAGCCTGGTTTACCTAGCAGCACTCGTTCGTATTGCTGTTCAATGCCAAGTTTTCCAATCAAATCTGTACCAGCATACAAATCTTTTCGGTCAGGGTCTGCTTTGATTTGTTTGGATTCTTTATCGTTGATTCGCCCTACATAGCCAATAACATGGGCAAACAGTTCATCATGAGGATAGACTCGAGTTAATTTAGTTTGAATACTTACGCCACGAAAAAAGGGCTTTCTTTCACTAAATTGAGCGATTTGCTCTTCATTTAGGTCAATTTTTATGGTGACCAAATCGTTTTTTGATTTATCAATACGTGCCAAAATGTCGGCGATTTCTTCATCACTTAAATCAAAAATTGGAGCTAAAAGTTTTAAAGTTTGTTCAGGGTTTTCTAGTTCATCAGGACTGATAACGGCGGTAAATACAGGCGTGTTATCTGCCAATAAAATACCATTACGATCATAGATATAGCCACGTGATGGCGGGTCAGAAATCAGTTTAATACGGTTATTTTCTGCATTGGTGCTGTATTTTTCATATTGGCTAATTTGTAAGTAACCATAACGACATGCCAATCCAAAAAGTCCCAATAATACAAAAATAGCAGCAAAAAGTGTACGTCTATGAAAAAGCGCCGTTGCTTGGTCGGAGTCATTGGTTAAAGGTTGGTTCATAAGGTTCTTACAAGTTTAAATCTGTTATGTGCTTAAATCTAAACAAATTAATAAAAATGGCTGATTTTATCATAGTTTTACAAACTTAGCTAATAAAAGGGGTTTGCCATAACTTTGCCATTTTAACATCAATTGTAACTAAAATGGTAACATTTGTTTTGTAATTTTTTAAGTTTAATCAACAAATAAGCCATAGGTGATATTTTATGGCAATGTTATGTTGTCGTACTTTTGCAGTAAATTTGTGGTAAAATTGCCAGTGTTTTTTTCCTGCCCTATCATTATGTTATCAGATTTGTGGCTTATACTTGCCAAGCACCCTGAATTTATTGCCATGTTGACAATTCCACCAGTTACTGCTTTTGTAACTTGGGTGCATGTTTGGATGGCTTTACAGATGCTGTTTTATCCCATTAAATTTTGGGGAATCAGCATTAAAGACATGCCCTTTGGTTTAAAAGGGCTTGGTTGGCAAGGCATTGTTCCTGCTAAAGCGGGTAAAATTTCTGGCGTGATTGTTGACCAAACATTATCTAAATTAGGCTCACTGGATGAATTTTTTCAGGCAATGGAACCTGAGGAGATGGCGGATTTTATCACCCAATCGGTGGATAAAAATTTAGAAAGTTTGATTGATGAAATTATGTTGGAAAAATATCCAAATTTATGGAGTCATTTGCCGTATGCGATAAAACGGCGGATTTATGCACACGCCCATCACGAATTGCCCGCTATCATGAAAGCCTTGGTGCTGGATTTGACCTATCATGTGGAAGATTTGGTAGATATGCGTCAAATGATAGTTAAAAAAATGGAAAATGACCGCAAGCTAATGGTAGAAATGTTTTTACGGGTGGGTAAAAAAGAGATTAATTTTATCTGGAAAATCAGTGCGGTTATAGGTTTTGGCTTTGGTTTGGTGCAAATGGCAATTTTTTATTTTGTACCACAACATTGGACAGTGCCATTTTTTGCCGCAATTTGGGGAGCTTTGACCAATTGGATTGCGATATGGATGGTGTTTAATCCTGTTGAGCCTCGTTATTTATGGTTTATTCGTCTGTTTCGTTACCAAGATAAAAAAATTTATCCCACGTTTCCCCATGTGCATCGCTATGCGTGGCAGGGCGGTTTTATGAAACGCCAAGATGAAGTATCCAGTGTTTTTGCTGAAATTGTGGTAAACGAATTGGTTACTTTAGAAAACGTTATGTATGAGATGATGTATGGCATGCATTCATCCAAAACTCGAAAACTAACCAAAAAACATTTATATGAAATTTTGGAGTCGCCTATTGTTGCAACGACACTTCGGATGGGCATGGGTAATAAAGAATTAAGTGAGTTTAAGGACATTATCATTGAAAAATCCATTGATGCAACGATGGTGCCAATCCGCGACCCCAAATTAAACACTTCCAGAGCATCAAAAATTTTCGGATTGTTTGAAAGTCGTTTAAAAGCATTAACCCCTAAAGAGTTTCAAAATTTGTTGCGCCCTGCTTTTAAGGAAGATGAAATGACTTTAGTGGTTCTTGGGGCAATCACTGGGCTTTTGGCAGGCTGGGTGCATTTGGTGGCAGTGTTTTTTTAGATAATCAAATTTTACATAAACGATGATAATCAACTACGATTATCATCTGTTAGGATGGTATATGCTTATCACAGAACTTGGGTATTTTGCCTTACTTTTGGCGTTGGTGCTGGCAATATTGCAAGCGGTTTTTCCAACGCTTGGCGTGATTAAAAATCAAATCCAATGGCAACGCCTTGCTCCAAGTTTGGCAGGCGCTCAATTTTTTGCCATGATGGCGGCGTTTGGTGGGTTGGTAGCAGGATTTTTGTATAATGATTTTAGCTTAATTTATGTAACATCCCATTCCAATAGCTTATTGCCCTGGTATTATAAATTATCTGCAACTTGGGGTGGTCATGAGGGTTCACTGCTTTTATGGATAACCATCTTATCAGCTTGGTGCATGCTTGTGTCAATATTTAGCCGAGCTCTACCGCTGGATATGCGCGCTCGGGTTTTGGCGATTTTGGGCATGGTGCAAACCATGATGCTTATTATGCTTATTTTTACATCAAGCCCGTTTGACCGCAGTCTGCCAAATTTACCTGTTGATGGCGTGGATTTAAATCCATTACTGCAAGACCCCGGATTGATTTTTCATCCACCAACCTTGTATATGGGTTATGTGGGGTTGGCAGTGCCGTTTGCATTTTGTATGGCGGCTTTATGGGCAGGTAGATTGGATGCAATATGGACACGCTGGAGCAGACCTTGGACGATTGCGGCTTGGGGATTTTTGACGCTGGGTATTGCTATTGGTTCTTGGTGGGCATATTATGAGCTTGGTTGGGGCGGCTGGTGGTTTTGGGACCCCGTAGAAAATGCGTCTTTGATGCCTTGGCTTGCTTGTACTGCACTTTTACATTCTTTAGCCGTTACTGAAAAAAGAGGCGTGTTTAAAGCTTGGACAATCATGCTGGCAATTTTTGGCTTTGCATTGAGTTTGTTGGGTACGTTTTTGGTACGTTCTGGAGTGATTACTTCAGTGCATTCGTTTGCATCTGACCCAACTCGTGGGATTGCTATTTTATCCATTTTAGCATTGGTGATTGGCGGCGGATTGTTAATGTTTGCATTTCGTGGCTGGAAATTAACCACTGAAAGTTATTATCAATTAAAATCTCGAGAAACCATCTTGGTTGTTAATAATATGATTTTGTTGGTTGCAACGTTGGTGGTGCTTTTAGGTACTTTATATCCTATTATCGCTGACGCTTTTAAACTGGGTCAAGTCTCTGTTGGTCCTCCTTATTTTAATGCTTTATTTGTACCAGCAACTTGGATTTTACTTGCGTTTATGGGAGCTGGGGCAAATCTACGCTACAAATACGATAGCCGTCCATGGTTTAAGATGCTGCTTATCACCGCTGTTACCAGCTTAGTTTTTGGGGCGGTTTTGTGGTATGTGATTAATCTTTTGGGCGATAACACCCCGTTTTTTGGCTCGATTTACTTAACTGCGAGTCTTTGTGTGTGGGTACTTGCATTTATGTTTTTGGATTTTAAAGACAAAACTAAAAATGCCAAAAGTTTTGGCGATGGGTTGCGTAAACTTTCACCAAGTTATTGGAGTATGCAAATTTCACATCTGGGCGTGCTGGTGGTGTGTTTGGGTGTGGCAGGCGTGAGTAATTTATCGGTAGAAAAAGACGTTGCGATGACTGTTGGCGATAAGACTCTTGTTCAAGGTTATGAATTTGACTTACAAGAATTTGAAACAATCAAAGCCAGCAATTATGATGCTACCCGAGCAACCATCGCCGTACATAAAAATAACCGTCTTTTAACAACATTGTATCCAGAAAAACGCAACTATGTAGTTAGTATGATGCCAATGACAGAAGTGGGTTTGCGACCAAGTTTGTTAAATGAAATTTATGTGGCGTTAGGCGAACCTATTGCTGATAACGATGGGCAAATTTCAGGTAAAACATGGGCGGTGCGTGTCTATGTCAAACCAATGGTTCGCTGGCTGTGGCTTGGAGCGTTAATCATGACTTTTGGTGGCATGATTGCCATGTTTGATAAACGTTATCGCATTGCAAAATTATCTAAAGCAAAATTAAACAAAGAACAAACAGGTAACCTATGACCAAAACTCAAAAACGCCTTATGATTTTTATGCTGCCTTTTTTGGTGTTTGTGCTGATGGTGCTGATGTTTTTTAACCGCTTAGGGCAACAAAGCCAGGTTACTATTAATACAACAATGAACAGACCATTGCCAGCATTTGAGCTTCCCTTATTAAGCAATACACAACAAACATTAACTAAGGATGATTTACCTAAGACACCTTTTTTGCTAAATGCGTGGGGTTCATGGTGTCCAACGTGTAAGGTGGAACATCCGTTTTTGTTGCAACTAAAGGCACAAAATGTGCCAATTGTTGGCATCAATTATAAAGATGAACTGACGGATGCATTGTCATATTTGCAAACGTATCAAGACCCATTTTTGTATTCATTGCAGGATTTGGATGGACGTTATGGGCTGGATTTGGGGTTGACTGGCGCTCCCGAAACATTTGTATTGGATGCTCACGGTGTGGTTTATCAGCATTTAACGGGCGAGTTAAACGAACATAATTGGCAAAACCAAGTCAAGCCATGTATGGATGCACTTGCTGATGATGCCAAAGACCAAACAGCAAAAAATAAAGCGTGCCAAGGTTTGTAGGGGGTAAAATGCACAAGTTATTTGTGATGGTGGGTTTATGTTTATTGATTGGGGTAAATACAGTCCAAGCAGCAATTGAAATACATGATTTTAAAGATGCCAACGAAGAAGCTCGTTATAAAGCCTTAATTGAAGAGCTGCGTTGCCCAAAATGTCAAAATCAAAATTTGGCAAGTTCAGATGCGCCTATTGCTCAGGATTTAAAAAACCAAACTTATCAAATGATAAAAGACGGCAAAACTGACAGTCAAATTCGAGATTTTATGTTTGAACGTTATGGTGATTTTATTAGCTATAAACCACCAATGCGACCATCCACTTGGATTTTGTGGGTTTTTCCTCCCGTGTTTTTGGTGCTGTTATTGGTAGGCTGGATTTATAGAACCAAAAAAGCACAGTATCAAAATGCAGATAAAGAAATCAATACATTAGATGCCAACGAAGAACAAAAACTTGCCAAAATCCTAGCAGATTACGGCAAAGACAAGGATAAATGATGACCCCAAGTATAATTTTGTTTTTTAGTGTTGCTGCTTTACTTTCGGTATTGCTTGCTTTGATGGTGATTCTTCCTTGGTTTAAAGCAAAAAAGGCCAATGATAATCAGCTTTTGGCGCTGAATGTTCAAGTATTTGAAACTCGCATTGCTGAATTATTGGCTGATAAGCAGGCGGGTAAGATTGATGATGTGGTTTTTGATGCTTATCAAGCTGAATTAAAACGTCAGCTGATTGCCGCTCAAACCTATCAACAAGGTTATCCGGCAGTATCTAAAAAAAGCCGTATCATTGTGATGGTTTGGATACCCATTCTGGCGATTTTGGCTTATTTAATGACTAGTGATAGAACTTCAGTATTTAAACTGTGGGCAGCTCAAGATACCGTTGGGCAAATTGCTGATGATTTATTGACGGGTAAGCTTGACACTCCGCCGGACTGGGCAAAAAAAGACAGCATTGCTTTGATTAGCGCCATGCAAACCAATGTTTATCAGCACGCTTACGACCCAAACCGCTGGATGCGTTTATCAGAATTATTTTTGGCGTTGGATGCTCAGCCTCAGGCAGTTGAAGCCTTGGCGCGAGCGTATCGACTAAATCCAACTGACAGCCAAATTGCCATGACCTATGCGCAAACCAGTTTTTTTGCTAATAATGGTATTTTGGACAATACCGCAAAAAACGCAGTTCTTGAAATCCTTAAAACCACTCCTGACCACGAAGGGGCGTTGATGATGATGGCAATGGGTGAAATGCGAGCGGGAAATTTAGATGCTGCCAAAGCGTGGATTGCCAGACTACGCACTCACGTCGCAAAAAAATCAGGTGATAGAAGTCAAGCTTTACAAAGTCTTGATGAACTAACTGCTAAGATAAATGAACAAGAACAAAAAATCAAACAAGGTGTTGTTATCAGTGTTTTTGTGGATAAATCGCTATTAGCAGAAATGCAAAAAACAGATACCTTGTTTGTTAGTATTTCTGATAGTCAAGGCGGAGCACCCTATGCGGTTAAAAAATTGTCTGCCAATGAATTGACTTCTGCAAAATTAAACGTTTCATTAAGTGATTTGGATGCCATGATGCCAGAACATACGTTGTCTGCTGCGCAAAATGCAGGCAAAGAACTGATTGTGCGTGCACATATCAGTAAGTCGGGCACCGCAGCAACCCAAAAAGGCGATTTATTAGCCAGTCCTATTGTACTTGGTAAAAAACAGCAAACTGCTGAACTCAATATCAATCAGGTGGTTCCATAAGATACTAAAATTAAACCAATGTTAAAACATAGCTTTAAAAAATGGTGAACATTTTAAAAAACTGCTTGAACATTATGCATGAGTCGTTTATAGTGAACAGCCTATAAAGACTTTTTAATCTGGAGAACAAAAATGATGCGAATTATTTTACTTGGACCACCCGGAGCTGGTAAAGGCACTCAAGCTCAATTAATCTCAAAAGAATTTGGCATTCCGCAAGTTTCTACAGGCGATATGTTGCGTGCAGCCATCAAGGCGGGCACAGAACTTGGCAAACAAGCTAAAAGCGTCATGGATAAAGGACAGCTGGTTTCAGATGAGCTCATCATCAATTTGGTCAAAGAGCGTATCGCGCAACCTGACTGTGCAAATGGTTGTATTTTTGACGGATTTCCCCGCACTATTGCCCAAGCTGAAGCGCTTTCAGCTGCCAATGTAAACATTGATTTTGTGGTAGAAATTAGCGTACCTGATGATGAAATTGTCAAACGCTTGTCTGGTCGTCGTAGCCATCCAGCATCTGGTCGGGTGTATCATGTTGTGTATAATCCACCAAAAGTAGAAGGACTTGATGATGAAACAGGCGAACCTTTGATTCAGCGTGATGATGACAAAGAAGAAACCATTAAAGACCGTTTAAAGGTTTACCATAATCAAACCGCTGCTTTAGTTGCTCACTATCAGGCGGTTGCTCAATCAGGTGAAAATGCGCCAACTTATCATCAGTTTGACGGTACCAAAGACATTAATGCAGTTAAAGAAGATATTTTTACGGTATTAAAATCTAAATAATAACGAGTTAATTACTGTTAGTTTCCCCCAAATTGTTTAAATGTTCGTGTAAGATTTTACGCAGTTCTTTAACGGTTTGGGGGTTTTCATGTAGGCTATGATTGCCTTTGAGGATAATTTCACGTACCGCACCATCTAAATGTGAACTTTTGTAAGGTACTATCCCATCTGATAAATTCGTCATGCGCATTTTTTCAAGCGTTGTTAAAGAATTTATGTCTTGATTTGTTGGGTTTAATGATTTTTTGGCGTGATTGCCCATAATATTGTAATAATGAACGTTTTTGTCAATTTCGATGTTTGCAGTCAGCTGCATAAATGCTGAGCGGTCAGACAGCTGACTGGCACCATTTTGCAGATATAATGCCGCAAAATTATCATGTTTCAGGGTTTTTTCGTCATCAGAACCCGCCATGGCAACAATGTTTTTAGTTAAACTGATGGGTAGGCGAATGATACGTCTTGCTAATAATGTAAACCAACGTTCAGCATAATCTGTACCGCGAAAGGGGCTGGAGATAAATACTGCCGTATCTACCTGAGGTAGAGATTGCAAAACAAAACGGTTATTTAATTCAATATGATAATTTTGTTTCAGTAGTTTTTGTGCCTGCTCAATCGTGGTTTGTGAGGGATGATTATTATTGGTAGAATTGCTACTGATATTTAGTGTGTCCAATTTCCCTAAAAGATTGTCATTTGATACCATCATTCTAGAAATTACCCCGCCCATACTATGCCCAATTAAGACGCTGTTTTTACTAGCAGGATTTTTGCCATCGGGGTCTGAAAAATGATACGCCGCTTCAATCAACGACTGTATTTGATAGCGGTTCTCTAACATGGGTAAATTGGTGGCATAAAAAATTTGCCAAACCTGGTAATGCTGACGTAAAACAGGGTCAGCAAGTAGATTGTTAGTTAAATTTAGCCAAGTCGCTGGACTTGATGCCAGACCATGCACCATAATAACCACCTTTTTATTTGGATTATAAGGTTCCAACATAAACAGTTCAGGCAGCATCATATCTTGTTTTTTTAGCATATTTGTAATGCCAGCTTGACTTAGATGATTTTCATCAAGCCATTGAGAATAGCCCGCCGAAAAATTGGCGGCTAGCGGATAATTTTTACCCAATATATCAATGTATTGATGTTGATAAGGGTTGAATAAATAAATATTAGTTTGATGACTATTTAAAACATCGTTTAAATTTTGACCAAATGGAATTGCCACTGCTGTTAAAAGTATGTTGCCCATAGAGTGAATGCGGCTTTTTAAATCGTCATAATCATAAACGGGGGTATGATTTTTAACATTTAAAACGTAACGATTTTCAAGCACGCCAACGTAGCCCACACCAATACCTTGTCGGGTGCTGGTGGTTTGAAGACTTTTCATGCGTTTATCATATGCTGAAATTAAATCCGATAAAGAGTTTTCTTGTTGTTGCAGTTTGTCTAATAAAAAAGCATCATTCTCCAGATATAAATTAATTGTATTTTCTGGTATTTGATAGCGACTAACTTGCAATTGACCGTATGGGTTTTGGTTTTTTACATCCCAGTTCTGACTTTTTATGGCAGTAACATAATCGGTATCTTTTTGTTTATAAATTTCATAAATTAATGAATTGATTGCTAAATGATATAAATCTTGGGTCTTGATATCATTTTCTTGAACAAAATCACTATCGGTATTTTTTCCAGTTAATTGGTCGTAAAATAAATAACCATAACTGTAATTTAATGTTTTAATTAATGCATGTTTATGATGGTTTAAACAAATATATTTTGCATTGTTCTTTAAATGAGTTTCATAAGTATGATTTAATGTGTTTTTATAATTTGAATGAATTGGTTCTCTATCCGTATATTTGCAGTCATCTTGTTTGATTAAATGGTCAGCATAAGCGTAATAAAGTTCACTTAATAATGCTAATTTATTTTTATCTACATTATCATCATCTGTCAAAAAAAGACCATTAACTTCCATTAAACAATCATGAAAGTTTGCCATGCATTGCTTTTGGGTTAAGCCAGCGGACAATAAGATGGAAGCTGTGTTTAAGCTTACTTTATTAGAAGTGGAAATATTGGTGCGATTTTTACTGATGATTTCAGATTGCTCAGATTTATTTAATAATAGCGACTGACAACCAGACAAAACAAATAACAGTGATAAAATAACGGATAGGTAAATAAATTTAATCATATGATTAGTAGATTTTTATCAATAATTATAAATTATCTTCGTTGGATGGGTTGTTATAAAAATCATGTGCTTTATATAATAAAGCAAGTGCACTTGAATAGCAAAAAATACTAACCAAACATAAAATCATAAATCGAATGTAACTTTTATCTGTGCTGATGATAACAGCAAATGGATTGAATGAAGTGCCTTCTCCCCAAAATAACCAATTTGTCAATATTTGCAAAACAAAACCAAAAAATACCAACTTACCTAATATTTGATTTGCCAAGTGGGGTTTTTTATGAATAACAATTAGCCCAGAGATAAAGACAATACTACTAATCAGTATTGAGATGATATATAGCATACTGTTTATCCGCATAAATTATCACAGTTTGTGGAGATATTATCATCAGCGATTTAATTATGCAATTTATCAAGGAATGTAATAAACAAATTTAATAAAAAATCAGCAAAAAATTACTTGTTTTTTTATCTTAATTATAGTAGAATCACGCCTTATTTTTCCTTGTCGTGTTCGTTATCAAGTGCTATCAAGGGATAGTCACGGCACTACAGGTACATTGGAGAGCATAAATGTACGCAGTAATCAAAAGTGGTGGCAAGCAACACCGCGTAACGGTTGGCGAAACTTTAAAAGTTGAGTTATTAAAGGCTGAAGTTGGTGCTTCTATCACTGTTGAAGAAGTATTAATGGTTGTTAATGGTAGCGAGATTAAAATTGGTGAGCCTGTTGTTGTTGGTGCCAATGTTGTTGCCGAAGTGGTTAGCCATGGTCGTGGTAAAAAAGTACGTATTGTAAAACATCGTCGTCGTAAACACTACCACAAAGAGCAAGGTCATCGTCAATGGTACACTGAGCTGAAAATCACCGCGATTAACGCTTAAACTACTTACACTTATTGATGTCTGATTTAGACATTTATTAGGAGACATTCTCATGGCACATAAAAAAGCCGCAGGTTCTACTCGTAACGGTCGTGATTCAAACCCAAAAATGCTTGGTGTAAAAGTATTTGGTGGTCAAGACGTAGTTGCAGGTAACATTATTGTTCGTCAGCGTGGTACTGAATTTCATGCAGGTGCTGGTGTAGGTATGGGTAGAGACCATACTCTATTTGCTTTGACTGAAGGCGTGGTAAAATTTGAAACTAAAGGTCAGTTCGGTCGCCGTTATGTATCCGTACTAGCCAAATAATATCAATAAGTTTTAATATTGATTTAAGCTCATTGTTTTTGACAGTGGGCTTTTTTATGGAAGTTAGCCAGCAAAATAACCGAGCAAAAAATTCTAGACAATACAACTGAAAATCGATTAACTTATGATAAAATAAAAACTTTTAGAAATTTGAGAATGTCATGCGTTTTATTGATGAAGCGGTTATTAACGTCAAAGCTGGTGATGGTGGCAATGGAATTGTCAGCTTTCGCCGAGAAAAATTTATCCCCAAAGGCGGCCCTGACGGTGGTGATGGCGGTAAGGGCGGTGATATTTATGTAATTGCTGATGATAATACCAATACACTGGTTGATTATCGTTACACCCGCAAGTTTGAAGCCAAACGTGGTGAAAATGGACGTTCTAAAAACTGTTCAGGTAAAGGTGCCGATGATATTTATCTACACGTGCCAGTTGGTACAACCATTATTGATACCGATACGGACACTGTGATTGGTGATTTAATCAAGGTTGGTCAAAAATTTCGCGTTGCCAAGGGTGGCGATGGTGGATTTGGTAATACACGATTTAAAACCAGCACTAACCAAGCCCCAAGAAAAGCCATCCCTGGATTTCCCGGTGAAGCTAAAAATTTAAAATTAGAGCTAAAAGTTGTTGCGGATGTGGGGCTTATTGGGCTGCCTAATGCTGGTAAATCCACGTTTATTCGTCAAGTGTCAGCGGCTCGTCCTAAAGTTGCTGATTATCCCTTTACAACACTTGTACCAAATCTTGGAGTGGTTGATGTGGGTACGCATCAATCGTTTGTAATGGCAGATATTCCTGGATTGATTGAAGGGGCATCTGATGGCGCAGGGCTTGGCATTCGTTTTTTAAAACACGTTGCACGCACCAGACGACTTTTGCATATTGTTGATGTCAAACCAATTGATGGTTCAGACCCTGTAGATAACGCTAAAATCATTTTAAATGAATTGGCGAAATTTTCAACAGCATTATCGGAACTTCCACAAATTTTGGTATTAAATAAAATTGACCAACTCGATGATACTGAACGTTTACGCGTTTATGATGAAATTGTTCAACATTTAGGTTGGCAAGGCAAAGTATTTTTAACTTCAACTATTTCTGGGTTTGGTTTGGATGAAGTTAAGTACTATTTGATGAATGAAATTGAGCAGGAACGTCAGCGTGAAGCAGAAGATGCTGATTTTGCCAACAATCAAACACTGCGTTTTGCTAAATTGGAAGAAGAAGTTCGTCATAACAGTGAAATTCAAAAAGAAGCCTATCGTATGCGCCGCAAAGCCCAAAGAGAAGGGGTGGATTTGGACGATGATTATGATGATGACGATGATTATGATGTGGAAGTAGAATACGCTCCATATTAATCAGTGTGGTTGATTAAATTGTTGATAAAATGGATGCATATGAAACAAAAAATCCATAGAATTGTTGTAAAAATTGGCTCATCGCTTCTAACCAATAACGGCAAGGGACTTGACCGTACCGCTATTTATGAATGGGCAAAACAGATTGCTGAAGTGCATAAACAAGGTGTGGAAGTTGTACTTGTGTCTAGTGGAGCAATTGCCGAAGGGGTAGTGCGTATGGGACTGGCTGAACGCCCCAAAAAATTGCCAGCATTGCAAGCGTGCGCATCTATTGGTCAAATGGGTCTGATTGAAACATGGTGGCAGGCTTTAATTCAAAGAGGTGTGCAATCATCACAAATTTTATTAACTCACGATGACCTTTCTCATCGTTCACGCTATTTAAACATTAGCCAAACAATGAATCAGCTCATTGCTTGGCGTGTTGTACCAGTGATTAATGAAAACGATTCAATTTCCTATGGTGAAATTAAGTTTGGAGATAATGACACCTTAGGAGCAATGGCGGCAACCATTCTTTCGGCGGATTTGTATATCATCTTGACAGACCAACAAGGTATTTTTACAGATAATCCTAGCAAAAATTGTGATGCCAAACTTATTAGCCAAGAACGTGCAATGGCGGATTATTTGTTTGATGTGGCTGGCGACGGTGGAAAATGGGGCAGTGGTGGCATGCTGACTAAGGTACGCGCTGCTAGATTGGCAGCAATGGCAAATTGTCCAACCATTATTGCTAGCGGCAAGGCAGAAAATGTCATCACGCGTTTGGTGGCAGGCGAGGCTATCGGCACTTATCTGGCTACTGATGAAAAAGACAAATTGATTGCCAAAAAACAATGGCTTGCCGCTCATGTTCGCATGTCAGGCACATTAATTATTGATGATGGGGCAAAACTAGCCATTTTAGATAATGGTAAATCATTATTGCCAGTTGGCGTGGTGGAGGTACAGGGCGATTTTGAGGCGGGCGATGTGGTAGAAATTATCAGCCAAGATAAAGTAAAAGTTGCTGTTGGTCAAGTTGCATTTTCAGCAAATGATGCCAAAAAAATTACCAAACAACACACACATGAGGTGCTAGCCATATTAAATCTTACCGATGCCAATAAGGCAATTATGGTGCATCGTGATGATATGGCGATTTTATAAATTAATGGACAAATAAGGTTGATTATGACAATAAATCCAAATTTCCCAGCTCTTAAAAATGACCGTTTATTGCGCGCATTAAATTTTTTACCTGTTGATACAACACCTGTTTGGATGATGCGACAAGCAGGTCGTTATTTACCAGAATACAAACAAACACGTGCTCAAGCAGGTGATTTTTTAAGTTTGTGTAAAAATACTGATTTTGCGACCGAAGTTACATTGCAGCCTTTACGCCGTTTTGAGCTTGATGCAGCGATTTTATTTAGCGATATTTTGACTATTCCTGATGCACTTGGTTTAGGTTTGTATTTTGAAGCAGGTGAGGGACCAAAATTTCACAAAACCATTCGTACTGAAACGGATATTGCTCATTTACCTAAAATTGATGTCGCCAATGAGCTTGATTATGTCATGCGTGCTGTTACTAGCATTCGCCATGCTCTTGCAGGTCAAGTGCCATTGTTTGG
>CAKAQU010000015.1 GCA_916720335.1 uncultured Moraxella sp.
CCAAGCGTCCAATTACCAAGGTTGCAAATCCAAGCATGATGCCCGTAACAATATTGGCAGTCAAAACAATAAAAACAGCACAAACCAAGCCACTCATTGCTTCAACAAAATCACTAAAATCAAGTTTTGAAACATTACTTAACATTAAAAGCCCAACATACATCAGCGCAGGGGCGGTCGCGTAACTGGGCACTAAAAACGCTAATGGCTGCAAAAATAGCATTGCTAAAAATAATAAACCCACAACAACGGCAACTAATCCAGTTTTGCCGCCAACGGCTGTTCCAGATGCTGATTCAATATAAACAGCAGCAGGGGCTGTGCCAAATAATCCTGACAATAAACTGGATGCAGAGTCTGCAGTAAGAGCTTTGCCACCGCCAATGATTTGTTCATTTTTATCAATTAAGCCTGCTTGTCCAGCGACAGCACGAATGGTTCCTGTGGCGTCAAAAACTGCGGTCATTACCAAAGCAAAAACTGCAGGCAACACTGTTTTATCTAAAGCACCAGCAATATCTAATTGAAAAAATAATGAATCATCACCAACATGTGGAATTTTGATGGGCGAGCCACTAAAGCTAACATTTGAATCAAATATTAAACCAATGGTTGTGATGGCGATGATAACCCATAAAATGCCCCCTTTTACTTGACGTTTTTCCAAACCAATAATTGCCGCCAAACCAAGCAATGACATAATGACGCCAAAGGATGTAAAATCACCCATTTTAACAGGTAGACCCGCATCATTTTTAACAACAAATCCAACGTTATTGGCGGCAATTAAAAGTAAAAATAAACCAATACCAATACCTGCTCCGTGAGCAATAGAGCTGGGTAGATTTTTTAAAATCCAAGTTCGAATGCCCGTGGCGGAAATTAGGGTAAAAAATACCCCCATTAAAAAGATCGCTCCCAAAGCTACAGGTACACTAACTTTACTGCCTAAAACTAAGCTAAACGCGGTAAAAGCGGTTAAAGAAATGGCGCAGCCAATCGCCATAGGTACATTTGCCAAAAAACCAATCAAGAGCGAGCCAAATCCTGCCACAAGGCAAGTAGCGATAAATACTGATTCAGCAGGAAATCCTGCTTGAGAAAGCATATTTGGAACCACAATCACTGAATAGACCATAGCTAAAAAAGTTGTAAAACCTGCTATGACTTCTTGACGAACGGTAGAGCCCCGTTCTTGGATTTGAAAATAGGAAAGTAAAGACATCTACCGTCATCCTGTTTGCGTAAAAGCAGTAATTTTACTGTAAAGATAGAATTATTACAATTTTACAACTAAGAATTTACAATATTTTGTTCAAAATTTTTTTTTGCTACAATAGAACAATCTATTTTTAAGATTATTTGGATGAACTGATGAAAAACACTGCTGAAACGCTGATTTTGCCAGATTTTTTGGTAACTTTAGTACAAAAAATAGCCAATGAAACAATAGAGAGTAAACTTTCGTTAGTAAATTGGATAAAAGATGGTCAAAAAGGATTAATTTTATATTTCTATCCTAAGGATAATACCCAAGGATGTACGATTCAAGCAGTTGATTTTACTAAAAATTTATCAAAATTAGCTGAAAAAGGCTATACTGTTATTGGGGTGTCACCTGATGATGTGAGCTCACACAAAAAATTCATTCAAAAACACGATTTACAGATTGGGCTGATTTCTGATATTGAAAAACAGCTGTGTTATTATTTTGATGTATTTAAAGAAAAACAGCTGTATGGTAAAAAATATTTTGGTGTGGTGCGTTCTACTTTTATATTTGATAATCAAGGAAAAATTTTGGCAAGTTATCGTAATGTAAAAGCTAAAGAACATGTGCAAAACTTATTGGCGGTTTTATAAATCATGATGGTACTGTTTATCAATAATCAATCCAACAAATTTAAGCAATGAAAGTTTTGCATTTATTATCATCTTTAAAATACGATGAATCCGAACGTGGCATTTATGCCATCACTCACGCTATGGCAAAAGCAGGGCATAAATCGGTGGTGATTGGCTGCGCTGATAAAAATCACGAACTGGTTACTCGGCTTTTGCGAGATGATACAATTTATTATCAAATGGCCATGCCAAAAAAATCTTGGTGGGCGCTTCGGCATATTTTTCGGCTCAAGCATTTGATTGTACAGCATAAACCCGATATTATTCATGTGCATTCACGCACACCGGCATGGGTGCTACATATGTCAATGAGCTGGTTGCCAAAAGAAAAACGTCCAAAAGTTATTGCAACGGTGTATGGTTTTTATCCTTTGAATTCATACACTAAAGCACTATTTTTTGCTGATATCATCATTAGCGCTTCTCGTAGCATTGACCGATATTTAAAGGAAAATTTAGCAGCCAAACAAGAAGAATCACCTGATGGTTTTGCTGATAAATTAACCAAAAAAATTATTTGTGTACGTCGCGGTGTCGACGTTAAAAAATATCCTTATCGTCATCATTCTTCTGTGCATTGGCTACAAAACGTTTTTGCTCAACACCCTGAATTAGAATATAAAAAATGGCTAGTCTTTCCAACTCCTATCGGTAGCGAGTATGGACAGGATTGGTTGATTGATATTTTGGGTAATCTACAAGAAAAATTTCCAAAAATTCACGCTGTAATTATGGATGATGACTTAGCTACTGCCAACGAACTTGATTTGGCTCAAGAAGAATTTGTGCAAAAATTGTATGCATTGGATTTACAAAAACGTGTTACTTTTGTGGGTAAAAGACCGCCTGACATGCGAGAATGGCTGGCGTCGGCAGATATTGTTTTGGCGCTGGCAAATTACCCTGAAAGTATTGGTATTACAGCCATTCAAGCAGTTCATTTAGGTACTCCTGTGATTGGTTGGTCAAAAGGGGCGTTTGCAGATATTTTGACAATAACTTATCCGCAAGGTTTGGTTAAAGAAGAAACCGCATTTGCTTTGTGTAAATCAGTGAAGTTTCACTTACAAAATCCCATTCGCCCCGCCATAACTCATGAATATACTATCGAAGAAATGGTGAAAAATACATTAAATATTTATCAAAATTTAATTAATCCAGATGCCAAAAAAATAAAAACCCTGAAATAAAAATTTAAAAACAAAACAATTGGACGATAAACAATCAAAAATAGAAAACAGTTTACAAATATTCTAAATTATTTTATAATCAAGATATTAACTTATTGTTAAATAAGGGTTATTTATGAAAAAATTTGCTACTCAAACCGTACTTGCTGCAATGTTGGGTTCTGTTGTTTTGTCGGGCTGTGCCACTAAAACCTTAATGACTAAAGATTCTGGTGGTAGCTATGTTAAAAAAACCAGACAAACATTGGTTGAAGATTCAGTTTTGGCTTTTGGTAAGCCTGCTACTCGTATAGCCAATGCACCTGATGATGCAGTGGTGATTGTTGGGCAAAAACACAGTTATGTTTTGACTCAAGGTGGGTCAGAATTCACTAGTTTGCTTGGGTATTTAGACCCAGACTATGTGAGTCTGCGTGAGCCGCTTGATTTTTATTCAGCAAATAATGATGGAAAGTTTACAGGAACGTTGGCTTTAAAATACACACGACTCAAAGAAGATTTTAGCAAAAAAGATGCTCAATTTTTCCTAAAACATAATGTTAAGGAATGCACCACATATAACGAAAAAGAACTACAAGCCCAAAGTTTTTGTTTTAATATTAGTTTA
The DNA here is from genome assembly GCA_916720335.1 of uncultured Moraxella sp. Lineage (GTDB taxonomy): Bacteria > Pseudomonadota > Gammaproteobacteria > Pseudomonadales > Moraxellaceae > Moraxella. The sequence goes on from CAKAQU010000015.1 coordinate 3,703, forward strand.
GAAGGTGCGGTATATCCCGTTGTGAGCAATCAACACAGTCTAAAATCTTTAAGCCGTCTTTATCCTGTAACCATCTATACCACCAAAGAAGAGACCGCTTATCGTAAAGGCGACAGCGACCCTGTAGAAAAATTGGTTTTATTTCCATTTGCGGTAGCTTTTGATGTGGTTACGCTCCCCTTTCAGGCATTAAAGAAAATTTTTAATTGATTGAGCTAAAAACGGCAATTTTTCAGGTAAAAATCTTGTGTAACATCTGAAAATTTAGTAGAATAGGCGGATTGTGTTAGGCAACGTGTCTCCTTTGTTAATAATAACATTGGTAATTCGGTGGCTGCCTGAATTATCGCCTACACTAAGTGAAGCCCTTTTTATTTTTACCTTAGTTAAGGATTTATTATGGCAAACTCAGCCCAAGCTCGCAAACGCGCTCGTCAAAACGTAAAACAACGCGCTAAAAATATATCACAACGTTCTATGGTTCGCACTTACATCAAACGTGTCGTTGCCGCTATTGAAGCAAAATCTTACGAATTGGCAACCGAAGCCTATAAAAAAGCAGTACCTGTAATTGACCGTATGGCAGACAAAGGCATTATCCACAAAAATAAAGCCGCTCGTCATAAAAGCCGCTTAAATAAAGCAATCAAAGCATTGCAAGCCTAAGTTTATTTTAGGTAAAACAAAAAGAGTGTTATAAAACACTCTTTTTTTTATTTCTAAAACTAATAAACGATACTATAAAACAGTATTGGCTGGTTCATAGGATAGGGTATCAGTAATTTGATTGCGTTCATCCACTAAAACAACCTTTGGCAAATGGGTTTTAATTTCATCAGTGGATAATAAAACATAAGACATAATAATCACAACATCGCCTTCTTGAACAAGGCGTGCTGCCGCGCCATTAAGGCAAACCTCGCCACTGCCACGTCTGCCGGCAATGGTATAAGTTTCAAAACGTTCACCGTTATTGTTATTAACAATTTGCACTTTTTCATTAATATCAATGCCAGCGGCTTCTAATAAATCAACATCAACTGTGATGCTGCCAACGTAATTTAGATTTGCCCCTGTAACAGTGGCGCGGTGAATTTTTCCACCCAAAAAAGTTTTAAACATAGATAACTCTTTTATCAATTACTCTTTTAATGTAGATTGGCGATGTTCTTTAACATAATCAATCATGCAATCACGTAACAGCTGACTGGCAGTTCGATTATTTTCTTTGGCAGCTTTTTTAAATTGTTCTACCAAAGTTCTACCAACACGCATATTAAATGTCGTTTGTTCTTCATTGCTCATTTTTTTTGTCCCATTATAAAACTTAATAGCCGAATTAGGCAAATTATTCGTATCAAAAAATTGGTATAATTGCGTAAATGGCAACTTACAGGCATTAATTTTAACTGATATTAAAACAAAAAACCACCTGATTTCCAGATGGTTTTTTGGTTTTTTTACATTAAGTTCTAAATTGTGGGAAGAAGGCAGGAATGCCGGGAAGCATACCCACAGCGCCCATAGCAAGGCAAAGAATGACAAATCCAGTCATTGGAATGACAACACGACCTGCAAAGCCCAGCTCAATACTGCGTTTTTTGTCGCCAATCAAACCTAAGTTATCCAACATCATTGTTAAAGACCAGCCAAAAACAGGGTTTACCAAAGCAGATGCAAAAACAACAATGGCAGCCGATTGAGTGGTTTTACCTTTGCGAGTCATTTCCATGCCAGCTTCTAATAACGGCACAAATACCGCAACAATCAACGCAACACTCAGTACAGGTTGCCAGATTGCTAAATCCATTGGGTAGCCCCAGATACTGGCAATAATACAAAATAGGGCAGTTAAGATTGCACCAGCTGGAATCGGACGTTTGGCAATCGCCGCTGGAACGATGTAAGTTCCCCAAGATGATGTAAAGTTTGCTCCGCCAAGCGCTGAACCAATGGCCTGTCTGATAGAGCAAGTAACCATAGTATCATCAACATCCATATGGGTTCGGTCGGTGTGATTTGGATAACTGATTTTTTGGAAGACTTTATGACCTAAGAAATCTGGTGGCCACATAGCAACTGCCAAGACTGCAAAAGGAAAGACCACAATAAAGGCTTTGGCGTCAGGCAAACCCAATGTCCAGCCAGTGTTTTCGCCCCACCAGTACATTGGACTCATGTTTGGTAGACCCGGTGCGGTTTTAAATTCAAATGGCGCACCAAAGATAAAAGCTAAAAATCCCGCCAAGGCGCAGCCAATCGGCACAGCAAGCCAACGTTTTTGCCAATGCTCAAGTAGGGCATACATAATGATGGTGGCAATGATGATGACAAAAGCCAAATGAGGTATTTCTATGGCTTTTGCCCAATCGATTAGTTTATTGACCTGTCCGATGGTACCTACAAAACCCAAATACAACAAAAGACCACCTGCAACCCCATCACTGGTTAGTTTGGTCATCAAACTTCCGCCCTTTAATAGACTTAAAATAAGTCCAAATACGGCAATGGAAATACCGAACGCCAATGGGTGTCCGCCTGCTGCAACGACAATAGGGATTAGTGGGATTAGCGGTCCATGCGTCCCGGGCAAATTTGATGTTGGCAGGATAAAACCAGAAAAAATCACCACCAAAATAGCTGCGATTAAAAGTTCATAACGCACGTTTTCTAAAATAAAACCATCACCCAACCCCAAAGGTGCTGCAAAAGCTGCCGCCATAGCGCCAACCATAACAATTTTACCGATGGTGCCTGCCATTGCAGCAATGGCGTCTTCAGGTTCAAAGCGATAGTCTTTAAAAGGTAGGTTAATACTCCAACGCTTTGGCTTCATGATTTGCAATTCATGCGCTAGATATTCATCACGGGTATTAAAATTAGAACTTGGCTTGTGAAGCTCAGTATAACTTTTATTTTGTATTTCGCGAAGCCTCTCTTCGCTTAATGTTGTATTGATATCACTCACAAAATACTCCTTAAGTTGCGATGATAAAACATCTTAAATCCCTGTCTTTCCATAATCATGATACTGAAAAACAATTTTAAGACATTTCAAGGTTAAAAAACCTCTTGGCTGATTATAACTTGCTTTTTAATCGCTGTCATGTAATTTTTTATTTTTTATATGATTTTTTGATTGATAAATAACTTAAATCAATCGCTGGTCTTATTGATGCAGTTATGGACTGTGATAAAATGGCTGTGTTACAATAAATTGCTTAAATCAAAGTAATTTTAAGTAAAACGGTTTTAATAAAAATACGTTCAATCAAACCAGTTTAAGTAAATGCACTATGAATCAACCAATCCATCTAACCTGTCCGCGTTGTCAAAAATCGACCATCTGGCAAAATAACCCTTATCGCCCCTTTTGCAGTGAGCGGTGCAAACTGATTGATTTGGGCGCATGGGCAGCTGAAGATTATAAAATTACCGCTGAAGATTCTCCTTTTAGTGAAAAAAGTGGTGAAGAAAGTGGTAAAGACATTGGTAGAAAAGATTAACAACCGTTTCACCACCCAAGCCAATCAAAGTGAATATTAAACCAATCAATTAATATAGGAATGTTTATGAGTTATTTATCTGCAACTTATCATCGCCAACCGATTACCTTTACCAAAGGCAGAGGTTCGTATTTATACACCGCTGACGGTACCGCATATTTAGACGCTTTAACAGGCATTGCAGTTTGTGGTTTAGGGCATTGTTACCCACCAATCACTGATGCAATTGCCGAGCAGGCGGGGACTTTGATTCATACCAGCAATTTATTTGGTATTGATTGGCAGGAAAAAGCAGGCCAAATACTGTGTCAAGCGGCAAATATGAAAGAGGTGTTTTTTGCCAATTCTGGAGCTGAAGCCAACGAATGCGCGTTAAAACTTGCCAGACTGTATGCTTATAAAAAAGGACTGACCCGCCCCAAAGTGGTGGTAATGGAACACGCGTTTCATGGGCGGACACTGCTGACGGTAACGGCAACCGCCAATCCCAAAGCTCGCGAAGGATTTTTTACGTTGGATGAGGATTTTATTCGGATACCGTTTGGCGACGCTTCCAAAGTGGCGGATTTATCCGATGACCCCAATATTTGTGCGGTATTTCTTGAGCCAATTCAGGGCGAAGGCGGACTGTATACGCCCGATGATGATTATTTGCAAAAAATCGCTCAAATTTGCCAAAAAAACGATTGGCTTTTGATGTTGGATGAGGTGCAAACAGGCAATGGACGCACGGGCAAATATTTTGCTTATCAGTACAGTGATATTGTGCCAGACGTTTTAACCACCGCTAAGGGGCTGGGTAACGGCTTTCCAGTGGGGGCGTGTATGATGAATAATAAAGCGGCAGGTTTGTTTAAAGCGGGTTCTCACGGCTCAACTTTTGGCGGTACTCCCTTGGCGTGTCGGGTGGTTTGCTCGGTTTATGAGCATTTAACACACGATGTTATGCAAAACGCACTTACTCAAAGCCAAAAAATTCGCCACGTAGTCCAACATCGATTTGCTGATAAAGTCGAAATTCGTGGGCGTGGCATGATGATTGGTTTTGCCATGCCGTCTGATGTTGATTGCGGTCAAATTGTGGCGATGGCTCGCGATGAATTTTATTTGATTGTGAATGTAACAGGCGGTAACGTAATACGATTATTGCCAGCTTTAAATATCAGTGAAGCGGATACGTGCAGTTTGATTGAAAAATTATTGGCGTTGCTGGATAAAATTTTGCCATAGATAAAACGTTTAATAAAACCATATAAATCATAGAGATTGCTGTATTTTGGTTAGGTTTATAAATTGACAAAACCGTTTATTGTAACTATAATCTTGGGCTTAATTGGCAGACTATTTTTGTGGACTGTTTCAAGCCGACTTGATAAAAGCGGTTTTATTATTGACGTTTTGGACGGTTAAATGTGTGGAATTTTGGTCAAAAAATTGATTAAAATTTCAACAACTTTTTAGTGAAAAATTATACCCAAAAAATGATTGAGTAACTAATTGATTTTATTTAAGAATTTAAATCAACCGCTGTCTGAAACACTCCCCAATTTTTAGGGGATTAAGACCGATGCCACTTCTGATCAGTTGACCTTTTGTGGTCTGAAACACTCCCCAATTTTTAGGGGATTAAGACCTTCGAACATTTCGTGTTTTTCCTTTCCAGTAATGTCTGAAACACTCCCCAATTTTTAGGGGATTAAGACATTACTTCATATGCTGCTTGCCCCTCATTGTCGTCTGAAACACTCCCCAATTTTTAGGGGATTAAGACCGTGAATGTTACTTCTTTTATTTCACTGGTCTCATGTCTGAAACACTCCCCAATTTTTAGGGGATTGCGTTATTAGCTAAAAAAATAATCAAGGCAATAAAAAACCTAAATTTACTTTAGTAAATTTAGGTTTTTTTAAGGTTGATGGATATTGGATTTATTTTAAAAACAGCTGATAACCAACATTATCCGTAAGATTTTCGCATTGATAGCCAATTTCAGTCAGAGCATCAATAATCTTACGCGATGTACCTTCAGAGGCTTGCAATCCTACCAAAATACGACCTTCTGCCGCACCATGATTTCGGTAGTGAAATAAAGTGATGTTAAAATCTGTACCTAATTTTTCCAAAAAATTTAATAAAGCGCTGGGGCGTTCAGGAAACATAACCCGAAATAAATGCTCATCCTTGACCATCGCATGACCGCCGATAAGATAGCGAACATGTGTTTTAGCAGCTTCATCATCGGTTAAATCAAAAGCGGTTAAGCCTTTTTTGTCCAAAATTTCTTGAATGATTTGTCGCTCTTTTTGTCCTTCTTTTAGAGCAATGCCAACAAAAACATGAGCAATTTTGGGATTGTTTGCGTCCAAGCGATAATTAAATTCAGTAATATTGCGACCTTCTAAAGTACGGCAAAATTCCAAAAACGCCCCTGTTTTTTCGGGCAAACGTACCGCAAAAATCGCTTCTTTTTGCTCGCCAATTTCGGTACGCTCTGCAACATACCGTAAACGGTCAAAATTCATATTTGCCCCCGAAATGATGGCGGCGCAATTTTTGTGCTGTAGCTGATTTTGTTGAATGTATTTTTTCATTCCAGCAACCGCCAAAGCCCCAGCTGGTTCAACCACACTGCGATTTTCTTCAAAAATATCTTTGATGGCGGCACAAATTTCATCATTGGTGCATGTTACCACATCAGGGTCAATGACGGTGCCGCTGCCATCGGATTTTGGTAATTGGGCAATATGAAACGGCAGTTCGCCAATTTCTGCAACAGCAACCCCATCGGCAAATAAAGAAACCTGAGGCAGTTTTACTCGTTGTTTGGCGGTAAGTGCTGCCTTTAAGCAAGCAGCTCCAGCAGGCTCAACGGCAATTACTTTAATATGGGGCGCAACCTCCCCCAAAAAAGCCGCCACCCCCGCAACCAAACCGCCGCCACCCACGGCAACAAATACATAATCAAGCTCTCGCCATTGTTGAGTAAGCTCCAGCCCAATTGTGCCTTGACCTGCAATGACCAGCTCATCGTCATAAGGGGCAATGTAGGTAAAATCATCTTCTTGGGCTTTTTGCATGGCAAAACGGTTGGCTTCATCAAAACTATCGCCATGCAAATAAACATTGCCACCTAAGGCTTGCACAGCTTTGATTTTAATCTCTGGAGTGGTGGTTGGCATAACAATTAGGTTATTTAATTGCAACCGATTTGCTGAATAAGCAACGCCTTGGGCGTGATTGCCAGCAGAAGCGCAAATAATGCCTTTTTGTTTTTTATCATTGGGCAATTGGCTAATTTTATTATAAGCCCCACGCAATTTAAAGGAAAAAACAGGCTGTAAATCTTCTCGTTTTAGGCGAATTTGATTATCAAAACGTTTGGATAATTTGGGGGCATTTTCTAAAGGTGTTTGAATGGCAACATCATAAACGGTTGCTTGCAAAATAGCACGAACCCAAGAAGAGAGCATCGATGATTCCTTTTTTGGTTAATAAATTGATTTTATTTGATGATAAAATCAATCGTTGCATGTGGTTTGATAAGTTCTATAAGCTTTTTTGATGAGTTTAAAATGTTTGTTCTTTTCATCTCAAACATAAATAAAATGGGTAACGGTTTCAGCGTATTGATTGCGTTTTCTGATTTGTTCATTTTGACAGTTACAACTTACAAAAAAGAGATTATCAGGATACAAACAATCCATTGATTTTCTAATTGATTGTTTGATTCGTAAATGTAGTTAAATTCAGAGGGTGAATCTTCACCAATCAAAATGTCATACACAAGCCCACTACCATCATTGTAAGCTCACTTTAGGCGTGTGTTTTAAAACTTTGCCAGTCGCCCAATTTTAATGGGCTTTTTGCCGTTATAGACTTTGGCAGGATATGAGCTAAATCATATCCAGCAACAGTTTTTCTATATGATAAAGGCATGATAAACATCAAAACCAAGGCGGTTAAATATTTCATGAACTTTATCCTAAAGGCAATTATATAACTGGCTACGCCTTTTTATTAAGCGTCTAATTGCGCTAAAATTTCATCACTGATATTAACATTGGTGTAAACTTCTTGAACATCGTCTAAATCTTCAAGCATGTCAATCATTTTTAGCACTTTTTGGGCGTCTTCTAAATTATCAATATCAGCCGAAGTAGAAGCAGACATGGTAACTTCAGCACTATCAGAAATCAATTTGGCGTTATCTAAGGCATCTTTAACCTTACCAAAGTCGTTAGGGTCGGTAATCACTAGCAAACTTTCGCCATCGTTTTCAATATCCAAAGCGCCAGCATCCAAAGCCACTTCCATTACTTTATCTTCTAGGCTAACGTCTTCAAATACAATTTCACCACGTTTGGTAAATAAATAAGACACCGAACCTGAAGTGCCTAAATTTCCGCCATTTTTACTAAATGCATGACGTACTTCGCCAACGGTACGGTTTACATTGTCAGTCATGGTTTCAACCAATACCGCAACCCCACCAATGCCATAGCCTTCATAGGTGATTTCTTCCATATTGTCGTTATCACCGCCACCAGCACCACGCTCAATGGCACGTTTAATCACGTCTTTGGTCATATTAGCGGCATTGGCTTTTTCTAAGACGGCACGCAAACGCGGGTTGTTGTTGGGGTCAGCATCGCCGGATTTGGCAGCAGAAACGATTTCACGGATAATTTTGGTAAAAATTTTACCCTTTGCTGCGTCTTGTTTTGCTTTGCGATGTTTGATATTTGCCCACTTACTATGACCTGCCATAAACACACCTATAATTAATTTAATGACAAAAATAAAAAAGTTAAAATACAATCAAAAGCGGTATTTTATCATAAGTTTAAAAAAATGTTGGAAAAAATTGGCAATCTAAAACGCTACAGTCAATGACTTAATTTTTACAGTTTTTTGAGTTAGAATAGGAAATTTGATTTAAGACTAATTTGACGGTTTGCCATGAAATCCAAAAAAAATCTCACGCTTGCCGAACGCATTCATATTGTCATTGAAGGTACAGACACCCCAGCAGGTAAATTTTTTGATGTGCTTTTGTTGATTACGATTTTGTTGAGCGTTTTGGTAATTATGCTTGATAGTGTTCTGGTATGGCGATTGCGATTTAGAGAATTGTTTTTTTATGCAGAATGGTCGTTTACAATTTTATTTACCATAGAATATATTCTAAGATTGTATTCGGCACCAAATCGCAAAGGTTATGCATTTAGTTTTTTTGGGGCGGTAGATTTGTTGGCGCTTTTGCCTAGTTATTTAAGTTTGTTTATTGCTGGCACAAAGTATTTATTAATTGTACGCATTTTACGCATTTTACGCATATTTCGTGTATTTCGTTTAAAATCTTATATGCAGCAGGCGGGATTTTTGGCAGCCGCTTTTAAAACCAGTCAGCATAAAATTACAGTGTTTTTTCTGTCCTTGCTCCTATTGGTTACTATTTTTGGTTCTATTTTATATGTGACTGAAGGCCCTGAAAATGGATTTACCAGCATTCCACGGTCTATTTATTGGGCAGTGGTAACTTTAACCACGGTTGGTTATGGCGATATTTCACCCAAAACTCCCATCGGGCAAACCATTGCAAGTATGGTGATGATTACAGGTTACGCCATCATCGCTGTACCAACGGGTATTTTTACCGCTGAATTGACTCGCACTATGAGACCGCAATTACACCCTGTGGCTTGTCCAAACTGTGGTAAATTTGGTCATGCTTCAAGTGCTAAGTTTTGCGACCGCTGCGGGCATGAATTGCATGTTTGATGATAAATTTGGCAATAAAAAACCGCTCAATCTTGCAATTAAGCGGTTTTTTGCTAAGAAAGGATTAGTTGCCCATAGCTTGAGCAGCTTCTTTTTTAGCGGCTTTTTCAGCTTTTTTAGCTTCACGTTTTTTGGCGTGTTCAGCTTTTTTAGCTTTTATGCTGCTTTTGAAGCGTTGGAAAGAAGACTCTTTGGTGCCATTGGCAGTCGTATTAGAAGCACAAGCAGTTAATGCTAAGCTAGCAGCAACCAAAGCGGTGATAGCAAGTTTTTTCATCTTGATAACCTTACCTTAAAATGAATAAAAATCAAATGTGTGTAAATACTAACATTGAAGTTAAAATTTTGCAATATGTAAGTTTTATTTACAGCATTATACAAAGCTAATTATTTGTAATAATTTGTGTTTTGGATACGTTTATCAGCAAATTAATCGCGTTCTTTCTTAGAAGAGAACTTAGAAAACTTTGCCTTTTTAAAATCGATTACTGCTTTTCGCGCAGAACCGTTAGGTTTTTCAGCAGCTTTTTTGCGAGTTACTGCTCTTGATTTTAAAGGTTTTTTAGTAATGCGTGCTTGTTTTTCTTTGGCGTGTGTGGTTAAGCCAGCATTTTTTTGATGACGCAGTCCGACCAAATCGCACAATTTGCCAATTTCTTTTGCGTCAAGCTCAATAAAACGCCCTGTACGTAGCTGTTTGGGTAAAATAACGCTGCCATAACGCGTACGAATCAGGCGCGAGACTTTGAGTTCTTGAGAATCAAACAATCGACGAACTTCACGTTTACGACCTTCTTTTAAGGTAACGTGATACCATTTATTAACACCTGTGCCACCACCTTCTTTGATGTCATCAAATTTTGCCATACCATCATCCAAAACAACACCAGCAGTCAGGGTTTTGGCAATTTCAGGAGTAACTTCACCCAAGACACGTACAGCGTATTCACGTGTGATTTCGGTGGAAGGGTGCATTAAACGATGTGCCAATTCACCGTCATTGGTAAATAACAGTAGCCCTGATGAATTAATATCCAAGCGACCAACCATAATCCAACGGTCATGGGTTAGTTTTGGCAAGCGTTCAAACACAGTTTGGCGACCTTGAGGGTCTAAACTTGAGCAGATTTCACCTTCTGGTTTGTAATAGGCGATGATGCGACGACGTTTTTTGTGGTTGTCTTGAATGCGTACCAGTCGCCCATCAATACGAACTTCATCGTTATCAGTAGCGCGTTCACCCAGTTGAGCGATTTTGCCATTGATGGAAACTCGTCCGCTTTTAATCACTTCTTCAAGTTGGCGCCGTGAGCCTAAACCGATGCGCGCCAAAAGTTTCTGTAGTTTTTCGCCTTCGGGTTTGATGGGATTATTCATAAAAAATCCTGTAACGTGGAAAATAACATTTCGCAATGTGAACCTTTCATTATACCATAATTTTACGATGGATTTGTATTTATGGACAAAAATTGATATCAGGCATGGTCGGTAACTCAGCTAAACTACAAAGCCCAAAAGCATCTAAAAATTCATCGGTGGTGTGCAACAATGCTGGTCTTCCTAATGTGTCTTTATAACCTTTTTCTACAATCCAGCCCTTATCAAATAATTGTCGTAAAATATGACTAGATACACTGACGCCACGAATTTGTTCAATATCAAGTCGGGTAACAGGCTGTTTGTAGGCGATGATGCTTAAAGTTTCTAATACAGCTTGGCTGAGTGTTTCGGGGCGTTCAGGAAAAATTTGCTGAATCAGTGGGGCGTATTCTGCCTTAATTTGCAAGCGATAGCCACTTGCTGTTTGGCTGAGTTCAAGTACGCCTCCTGAAAGTCTTTCCTCTAGTAACAGTAAAGCTGTAGTGATGTCATTGACATCTACCAGATACTGACCTGAGAGGCGTTTTTTTAAGTCATTTTTAGTCAAAGGCATTTCACTGATGTGCAATAATACCTCAATATGCCGACTTAAAAGATTGCAGTTTATTTTTGAATCGGCTTTTAAATGGGTGTTTGTCATAAAATTTAACCAAATAAACCATCTGTTCTAGGTTTTGACAAAATGCCAATATAAGAAAAGCAAAACAGCACAAACGATAAAATCCACGCAATCTGGGAAATTAAAATCCATGTCATATAGTCATAGCCAAACATGGGTAAAACTACCCGAAAAATTGCACTGACAATCATCAAAATAAATATAGCAGTTACGGTTTTTGGAGGTTGGTGAATGTTTCTGCCAGTGTGTCCTAAAGAAACACGAGCCATCATTGCAACGGTCATCAGCCCAATACCAAATAAAGCTAGACCATGCAGACCCAAAGAATGTAAGTTTAAAGAAGTTTCACCAACAAAAGGATAAATGACAAAAATTAACAAACTTACTGTCATACCAAAAAATGCAATGACCAAAGACCACAATAAGGGTTTTTTCCAAATAGCGGCATGATACCAATTTTTTAATCTTAAAATATTAGCAATAAAACAAACCAAAGCAAAGACTGCCGTTATTTTTGGCATTTGGAAAAATAAATCAAATATCATCATACCAGCCAATCCGACCAAGCTGGCACGGTCTAATAATTCAGAATTTTTTTGCTCAATATTAACACCACTGGGTTTTCCAAAATTATCAACACTGATTCCTTTGACGATAAAAAATGGCAAAACTCGCCGCCCAATTGTAAATACAATGCCAATAATCAAAAATAAGGCAGAGTATAAAGAAATTTGTTGAGTGGTTTTATGGTTTAACACAATGCCAATATAAAAAGCTAAATTGGCGGCAAAGATTAAAATTAATTTGGCAATAATACCAATCTGGCGCTTTTGTCGAGCTTTTGCAACTGCACGCACAACCGCAAAACTGGTCCATGCCCAAAACAGCATATCAAAAACAAAAGCGACAATAAGCATGGGCGTACTTGGTACTGCGTGAAGTCCAAGCCATAAAAATCGCGCCATTACCCAACAAAAAAAGATACCAAACAAATGCCAACCATAGGGCATGGGTTGGTTTGTCCAGGTTTTTACCGCAGTTAATAAAAAGCCTGCAATGACTGCCAAACTATAGCCAAAAAGCATTTCATGACCATGCCAATAAAAAATATCTAAACTGCCTTTAAATGGCGCGATACCTTTTAAAATCAGCGTCCATAGTAACATGGTAATCACAGCAAAAATTGCTGAACTTGCAAAAAATATCCGAAACCCTAAGTTTAAAATTGGGTGGGGTGATGTTGGACGTTTGGCGGTATTTTGAATATTCATTAACATTATTTTTATCCTTAAGATTTTGGCTTATCATACGCTTTTTACAGTTATTTTTCAAATCAACCAAAAGAAGTAGTATCGATTAATTTTTTTTAAAAAATGGCTAGTGGAGCCACCGTTTTTTTGCTAAACTAAGCATTTTTGTTTTAAATTACTGCAAGATGACCAATACGCCATTATTGACCTCTGATTACGATTATCATTTACCTGAAAATTTGATTGCTCGTTATCCTTTGAAAACGCGTTCTGCTTCTAGATTATTGTGTGTTAATGGCAGTAGTATGACCGATAGGCTGTTTAGTGATTTGCCAAGCCTGTTACATGCTGGTGATTTATTGGTTTTAAATGACACCAAAGTAATGAAAGCTCGCCTATTTGGTCAGAAAGCATCAGGCGGTCAAGTTGAGGTTTTGGTTGAGAGAATATTGCCTGATGATGGGAAAATGCTTAAAAATCGTGCATTATGTCATGTTAAATCCAGCCGCAGTCCAAAAAAAGACAGTCAATTAATTTTGGCTGAGGGTAATCTGACCGCAACCATGTTAAATCGTGAAGAAAACCTTTTTGTTTTGGCATTTGATAAACCAGTTTTGTCAGCACTAGAGGCATTTGGGGAATTGCCCATTCCACCATATTTTGAACGTAGAGCCGACCAAGATGATGAAAGTCGTTATCAAACCGTGTTTTATGATGCTAACAAAACAGCCAGCGTTGCTGCGCCAACAGCGAGCCTGCATTTTGATGATAAGACCCTTGCCCAACTACAAAAAAAAGGTGTGGAAATCGCTTTTGTAACATTGCATGTTGGTGCAGGCACGTTTGCTCCAGTTAAAACCGAAGATTTAACTCAACATATCATGCACAAAGAGTACGCGCATTTACCCCAAAGTACCGCTGATAAAATCAATACTGTTAAAAAAAACGGCGGTCAAGTGATTGCGGTCGGCACAACGGTAACACGTACTTTAGAGACAGCGTATTTGCACTGTAAAAATGGTCAATTAAGTGAATTTTCTGGCGATACTCAAATTTTCATTTATCCACCTTATCATTTTGGGGTTGTCGATAGATTAATTACTAATTTTCATTTACCAAAATCTACATTATTAATGCTAGTTTCAGCGTTTTGTGGTAAAAACAATATTTTAACGGCATATCAACACGCCATCCAAAAACAATACCGATTTTTTAGTTATGGTGATGCCATGCTTTTGGATAAATGGGCTGATTGATAATATTAACAAACTAATTAATGGGTTAATAATCATATTATTATGAAATTTTCATTACATAATACCGACAACGGTAATAATCATGCCCGTCGTGGCACGGTTCATCTTGCTCATGGTGATGTACAAACACCCGCGTTTATGACTGTGGGTACTTATGGTACAGTTAAAGGAATGTTGCCACGAGACATTCATGCAATTGGTGCTGATATTATTTTGGGTAACACCTTTCATTTGTGGCTGCGACCAACCACAGCGGTGATTAAAGAATTTGGTGGACTGCATTCATTTATTGGTTGGAATAAGCCTATTTTAACCGATTCAGGCGGTTTTCAGGTATTTAGTTTGGGCGCAATGCGTAAAATCAGTGAAGAGGGTGTAGCGTTTCGTTCTCCAGTGGACGGTCAAAAAGTATTTTTATCGCCTGAAGTGTCTATGCAAATTCAATACGATTTAAATTCAGACATTGTCATGCAATTTGATGAATGCACGCCCTATCCAGCAACTCATGATGAGGCTAAAAATTCCTTAGAATTATCGCTTCGTTGGGGTCAAAGATGCCTTGATGAGCATCATAAATTGGGCAATAAAAATGCATTGTTTGGTATTATTCAAGGCAGCATGTATCAAGATTTGCGTATGCAATCGTTGTCAGGGCTTTTGGATATGCCATTTGATGGTTACGCCATTGGTGGATTGTCCGTAGGTGAACCTAAAGAAATGATGATGCAAGTGCTGGATTATCTGCCTAAAACTATGCCAAATGATAAACCGCGCTATCTGATGGGTGTGGGTAAACCTGAAGATATCGTGGAAGCTGTTCGGCGCGGCGTGGATATGTTCGATTGTGTGATGCCAACACGTAATGCAAGAAATGGTCATTATTTTACCAGTTCAGGTGTGGTAAAAATCAAAAATGCCAGCCATCGTTACAATCATGAACCTTTGGACAAAGAATGTGATTGTTATACCTGTCAAAATTTTAGTTTGGCGTATTTACATCATTTGCACAAATGCGGTGAAATGCTATCTGCTCAATTAGGAACAATTCATAATCTGGCGTATTATCAAAAACTAATGAAAGACATCCGCACCAGCATTGAAAACCAGAAGTTTGATGAATTTGTTTCAGTGTTTTATCAAAAACGTGGTATGAGTGTACCCGATTTTGATAAACACAAATCCTGACATCTGCAATGTTTTAAATGGATGTTATAAGGTCAGTAACGGGTAAGCTGATTTTGGTGTTATAAATACCACAATTTTCTTTTACAGTTAATGGTTTAGACTGCGTTAAAAATTCTCGTCTGGAGATTAAAGTTGCCCCAAGACGGATTAGGTGTGGATTTTCTAATTGACAATCTATGAGCTGTATTCCATAGTTTTGACAAATTCTCATTAGTCCCCAAAAGGCAACTTTTGATGCGTCGGTTTTTTTATGAAACATACTTTCCCCACAAAAAAGCCCACCCAGATTAATCCCATAAAGCCCGCCAATCAGTGCGCTTTGATTAGGAATGTTCTCCCAAATTTCAATGCTGACTGCAATGCCTAATTTGTGTAAATCTTGGTAGGCATCTTTCATGGATTTAGTAATCCAAGTTTGGTTACTGTAGTTTCTTGGCTGACTACAAGCATCCATCACATTATTAAAATCATGATTGACAGACAGCGTCCAAGTTTGTTTTTTGACAACGCGCACAAGTGATTTACTGGGTTTAAAGGTTTTAGGATAAATTATGCATCGTGTGAGCGGTGACCACCAGTAAATTGGGTCGCCCTCATTAAACCAAGGAAAAGCTCCACAGCGATAAGCGTGCAATAAAGTGTTTATTGATAAATCAGCTCCATGACCTAAAAAACCATCATCGTCGTTAGGCAGGCTAGCAATCAAGCCCCTAAAATCAAAAGGGCAAGCATCAGCAAGTTTGTGTAATTTTTTGGTGGTATTGGTGAAATTTGTCATTTGTATGTTGGTTAGTTAGATGGTTAAGTGCTTTATATTCTAAAATAAATCCCCATTAACAAGCAATCCATTTTTAAAGAGAAAACTATGAATCAAATTGATTGTCGTCAACGTTTTTTTATTCAAAACTCACCTGTTCGTGGCGATGTGGTAAAATTATCTAATAGTTTTTTGACTGTGATTCAACAAAAACCGTATCCAAAAGCCCTAAAAGCGCTTTTAGGTGAAATGTTGGTTTCAGCGAGTCTATTAATTGCCACCTTAAAAATTGATGGCAAACTATCCATTCAATTGCAGTCTATAAATGAATCATCACCATTAAAATTTGCTATGGCAGAATGTGACCACACGGGAGCCGTAAGAGCTTTGGCTGGCTTTTCATCAGAAGAAACCAATCTTTGGGATAAACTAAAAACCAGTGATGAAGTGTTGACGTTATTGCAAGATAGTGTGCTATTTATCAGCATTCATCCAGAATTTGGTGATAGTTACCAAAGCATTGTAGAAAAAGTAAGCGATAATTTAGCTGAATGTTTGGCACATTACCAAAAACAGTCCGCTCAAATCCCAACCTTAATCAAACTTGCCACTAACGATACACACGCTAGCGGAATTTTAGTGCAGCTTTTACCGCAA
>CAKAQU010000016.1 GCA_916720335.1 uncultured Moraxella sp.
TACAGCAGATAATAACGAGGCAAGCTCCAGCGAAAGTGAAACCCCGAGTGATGCTGCTAATACCGCCAATCCACCACCGCCAAGCCCGCACGACCCTAATGCGCCAACTCTTGCCGAACTGCAAGAACCCACCGAAAGTGAATTATCGCTTGCCAACAAAGAATTGCTTGCTAAAAATACTGAACTGGAAAGCAAAGTCAGTGAATTAACCACTCAGGTCAATGTTCTTGTGAATGAGCGTACCGGTCAGCTGTATTTATATGGCGCTTTGACAGCATTGATTGCTTTTTTTCTAGGGGCGGTTAGTGTGTGGTTTATTTTAAATAAGAAAAAGTCAAACTGGTAAAACAAATGACAACACTCGATGCGGCACAATTGGCTTGGCAAACAGATGACACGGGTCAATTACTTCCTGTCTCTTTAGCTTTTGATGATGTTTATTTTTCTAAAACTGGTGGACTTGAT
This sequence comes from uncultured Moraxella sp., assembly GCA_916720335.1. Classification (GTDB taxonomy): domain Bacteria; phylum Pseudomonadota; class Gammaproteobacteria; order Pseudomonadales; family Moraxellaceae; genus Moraxella. The sequence continues at coordinate 466 of CAKAQU010000016.1, forward strand.
GAAAGCAATTATGTTTTTTTATCAGGCAACCATCTGCCAATACGTTTTAAAAATTTAAAGGAAAATCAAAAATTTACCATTATAGAAACTGGTTTTGGTACAGGATTGAATTTTTTAGCAACTTGTCTTTTATGGTCCAGTCTTGCCCCAAAAAATGCTCGTCTTTATTTTGTCAGCACAGAAAAATTTCCTTTAACTCATACGGATTTATCACTTGCTTTGCAAACTTGGCAAGATACGCCGCTTAAATTTTGGGCAGATAAACTCATTTGTCTTTATCCTTTATTGATTGCAGGCTGCCATCGTTTAGAATTTGGACAAATCACACTGGATTTATGGTTTGGTGATGCCAAAGAAAGTTTTACCCAAATACATGGGCAAGCGGACGCATGGTTTTTAGACGGTTTTGCTCCAAGCAAAAATAATGAGCTATGGAGCGATGAAATATTTAATCAGATTAAACGACTATCAAAATCTGGCACCACCCTTGCTACATTTACCAGTGCAGGTTTTGTTAAACGTGCTTTGCTAAATATTGGCATGACTGTACAAAAAATAAAAGGCTTTGGGCGCAAACGTGAAATGCTGACCGCGCACTTTGGTGATTATTATTGTTTTGACGCTCACAAGTTAAGCACCTCATCACAGACAATTAAAACCGCCACCGTGATTGGGGCTGGCGTATCAGGGCTTTTGACCAGTTATGCTCTTGCCAGACGCGGAATTTGTGTTACTTTGTTGGATAAAACTTCACCACTTGCAGGTGCATCTGGCAATCCCAAGGCGTTATTTGCACCTAAAATTACACTGCTAAAAGATGTCAAAGACCATTTACCAACCGTCAGTTTTTTATACAGTCAGCGTTTTTATCAAACATTAAATCAGTTAGCCAATGCTGAAATTTTTAGTCAAACGGGTGTGATTGATTTTTTATTGCCACACAAAAAAACCCATCAAACACTTAAAAATTTAATTGACGACTATCCTAATGAACTGATTTGCCAGACCAATGACATAATTAATCAACAAATTCCTGATGTCTTAAAGCACACCATCAGTGCATGGATTGAAAAAGCAGGCTTAATTGATACTAAAAAATTAAGTGATTTTATTTTAAGCCATCCTTTGATTAATTTTAAAAAATTTCATGCGGTTACTATTACTGAAACCAGTCAAATTGCTGAAGTGATGGATGATTTTGATAATAAAATATGCTCAGATATTGCTATTATTTGTTCTGGATTTGAAAGTTATTTATTAGATAGTCAATTATTTAATCCAAGAAAAATTCGTGGTCAAATCTCATATATTCAAAAAACTAATTTACCCAATGAACTAAAAACCCCTATTAAATATGATGGCTATTGTGCGGCTTTTGATGACATTCTTTTAATGGGCGCAAGTTTTATTCGTAATAATACAAATACTGATGTTTCTTTGTCGGAACATGAATTTAATTTAAATAAATTTAATGAAAATATACCCACCATTGCCAAACAATTAAACCTAAAAACGTGCGACCTAAAAGGACGGGCCAGCATTCGCGCCCAAACTCCCGATTACCACCCAATTATTGGACAGCTTTTTGGTAAAAAAAGAGTGTTTTCCCTATACGGCGTGGGCTCTAAAGGATTTAGTTTTGCTCCACTGTGTAGTGAAATTTTAGCTGGACTGATTTTTAATGAACCACTTTGCATTTCTCAAAATCTATTGGATAAACTATCCATCCATCGTAAAAGATTGCAAACACCAATCAATCAAAATAACTGATTAACAAAATAAAAGAATTGTATATTAATTTAAGGATAGCCTATGTATTACAATCATACTTCTGATACTTATGATAATCAGTGTAGTATTACAAGCGACTTTACTTTATTGGATGCTATTAAATTAAATTCTAATACATCACTGACATTAGGAATTGATGAGGTGGGTCGTGGGTCATTGTTTGGTCATATGAGCATTTGTGGGGTAATTTTACCCAATGATTTAACTGGTGAATTAGATAAAATAGATTTAAATAACACACCGCTAAAACTCATTAATGACAGTAAAAAATTAACTGAAAAAAGAAGGGAACAATTATACGATGAAATTGACAAACTAAACATTGCTTCAGTGATTGTGGACGTTCCCCATGATGTAATCGATACGGTTAATATTCGTCAAGCAACATTGTTAGGAATGCGACTGGTGATTGAACGGGTTATTCAAGAATACCCATCAAACCTTCTAAACGTACTCATTGATGGCAATGATACGCCCAGATTAAGCAAAAGATTTGAACACAATCACGCCAACATTAGCACATTGGTAAAAGGTGATGCCATACACAGCAGCATTGCCTGCGCCAGTATCATGGCAAAAGTTCATCGTGATAGACAAATGCAAAGATACGATGTCTTATACCCTGAATACAAACTTGGCAGCAATAAAGGCTATGGCAGCAAAGCCCATAGAGAAGCCATTGAAAACTTTGGCGTTTTACCTGAACATCGCCAAAGTTTTGAACCAATAAGAAGTTTACTTTAACACACCCAAATTAAGACCAGATTTGCCTTTTTAATAAAAGTTTGGTTGCTTTTCGGTCTTTTTTATGATGGGTTTTTGGGTTATCTTTATCATGAATGCCACCCTTTTTTAATAAAGGTGTTAAAGCTGATAAATTACGAATTTTTGGTCGTTTATTGGCTTTATTTTGCTCAAAAACCAAAGAACGTTCCATTTTTAATAAATTTTTTAGACTCATTTTTTTAACCTTTAATGCATAAAACCTGTTTTAATGTATGAACCACTTCCACCAAATCCGCCTGCTTTTGCATCACTTCATCGATGTCTTTATAAGCGTGCGGGATTTCATCAATAACACCTTTATCTTTTCGGCATTCAATACCTTGGGTTTGCGCTATCAAATCATCCACCACAAATGTTCTCGCCGCCTTACCACGACTCATTTTTCTACCCGCACCATGCGAACAAGAGCAAAAACTTTGGGTCTCGCCACGACCACGCACAATATAAGATTTTGCCCCCATAGAACCTGGAATAATGCCAAGTTCACCTGCATAAGCACTGATTGCCCCTTTACGCGTAACATATACCATTTCGCCAAAATGCACTTCTTGACTGATATAATTATGATGGCAATTGATGGCTTCTTTAGTGATGGTAAAGTGCGGAAAATTAGCGTCTGGTGAATGAAGTGCCTTGATAATTAATCGCATCATTTCTTTACGATTTTCCATCGCGTAATCTTGCGCCCATTCTACTGCTTCTAAATAATCGTTAAAATATGAACTACCTTCAGCAAAATAGGATAAATCCCTATCTGGAATATAACCAAATCGTGTTTCATTCTCTTTTTTGGCTAAGGTGATAAAATATTCTCCAATGCAGCTACCTATACCTCGGCTTCCTGAATGCAGCATAATCCAAACATCATCGTTCTCATCAATGCACAATTCAATAAAATGATTGCCGCCACCGAGTGTGCCCAACTGTTTTGCCCAAGTACGGTCAAAATTATTAAGCATTTTTAACAAGCCTTTATGTTTATCAGTGATGCGTTTTAGACGAATCGCCAAAGGGTCTAAAGTGCTCATTTTCGCCATAATTTGTTTGTGCTTAGCAAAACCAACAGGGACATATTTTTCAATTGCTAAACGAGCATTTTTTAGGTTATTAGGCAACTGATTGGCTTTGATGGATAGTCGAAGTGCATTCATGCCACAGCCAATATCCACTCCCACAGCCGCAGGAATGATTGCTTTTTTAGTTGGAATGACACTGCCCACCGTTGCTCCTTTTCCTGTGTGCACATCGGGCATCACCGCAATGTGTGAATGAATAAAGGATAATTGGCTCATCGCATAAAGCTGATTTATCGCTGATTGCTCCACGTCTGTGGTATAAATTTTTACAGGCACACCCGTTTTGGCATTTTCATTTAAAATAAGCTCAATTGTCATAAATTATTTTCCTATAAAGGAAATTTTGTTTTATATAAATTTAAAAAAAACAAAATCCCCCATTACTAAAAATAAAACTATTTTTAGTAAAATTAGAATAAAAAAAGATAAATAAAACCCATGTGTTTTTTAAATAAAAAACACAATTATTTTGAATAAATTTTTACATAATCATTAAAGCAATTAAAGCTGATAAAAAAAACGACGTACCACAAGATACGTCGCTTCTTTTAAAGGTATACAGATGTCTAAATTAGTTATAAATCAATCTATTGTATTTAAAAACTAATTAAAACAAATACCCAAACAGCTAAAACGGCTTGTGTGGTTTATGTAATTTACAGAATTTAATAAATAAACAAACATGGTTTTACTCCTTTTTAGCTAATGGGTGAATGGAACACATTTTAAAATAAATTAAATTTAAAATGTAATGAATGGGCATATAATAAAACTTTAAAAATAAAAGTCAAGTATTTTTATTAAAATAATTGATTGGTTAAACCGATTTTAATGTTTGTTTTGCATATTTTGACGTTTTGCAGCAAGCATAGCCTGCATATTTTTTAGGTAATCCGTAGCAATTTGTTCTGGATTTTTATTGCTTTGGGTTTTGGTTTGACGTTCTGGATAATCAATATGTTCACTGGGTAGCTCGTCCAAAAATCGCGAAGGTGTGGTTTGGCGAAAATCTTTACCTGAACGACGTTTTTTTGCCACCATTAACGTTAATTCGTGTTTAGCTCGAGTAATGCCCACATACATTAAACGTCTTTCTTCCTCAATACCATCATCATCTAATGAGTTACGGTGTGGCAAAATATCTTCTTCCACACCAATGATATACACATAATCAAATTCAAGACCTTTGGCGGCATGAAGAGTCATTAAATTGACTTTGTTAGTATTTGCTTCTTCTTGTTGTTGTTCCAACATATCCAACAGTACCAGTTTGCGAATCACTGCATCAATGGTTTTTTCATCGTCATCTTCGGCACGGTTAATCATACTGTTGATCGATGAGTATAACGATTCAATATTATCCAAGCGGTTTTTTTCTTGTTGGGGGGTTTTGCTATCGCCTTTGATATAATCTAAATAACCCGTTTCTTCTATCATTTGACGAATCAAAGGAATCGGGTCAGTGTTCTCATACAAATCACGAGTGAAACGCTCAACAAATTCCGAAAAATCTTGCAATGTATTAGCGGCTTTAGCGCCCAAAGCATTTTTTAAGCCTGCATGACTGCACGCCGATAACAGTGATATGCTATATTCTTGAGCAAAAAGCCCTAACTTTTCCAAATTTGCCGAACCAATCCCGCGTTTTGGAGTGTTAATAATACGCAAAAATGCAGTATCATCATCAGGGTTTAAAATGATTCTTAAATAACTCATCACATCTTTGATTTCAGTACGTGCAAAAAATGATGTGCCGCCCGATAATTTATAAGGAATCTGTAAAGAACGCAGTTCGGCCTCTAAGGCTCTAGCTTGAAAGTTAGAACGATACAAAACCGCATATTGCTCCCAGGTGCCGCTACGACGGATTCTATGAGTTAAAATTTCTTTGGCAACTCTTTGGGCTTCTGACGTGTCATCGGTACAGGTTAAAACGCGAATTTTTTCACCATGACCTTTGTCAGACCAAAGCTGTTTTTCAAAAATATGTTCATTGTTGGTAATCACTGAATTTGCAGCAGATAAGATACGATTGGTCGAACGATAATTTTGTTCTAACTTAACCACCGTTAAGTGTGGAAAATCCTGCTTTAACAACTGCATATTTTCAGGTTTTGCTCCTCGCCATGCGTAGATAGACTGGTCGTCATCACCCACTACAGTAAAACGCGCCTGAACACCTGTTAAGAGTTTGACCAATTCATATTGAGCAGTATTGGTATCTTGATATTCATCCACCAAAAGATAACGAATGCGATTTTGCCACTTTTGACGAACTTGAGCATTTTCACGCAAAATTTTTACAGGCAGCACAATCAAATCATCAAAATCCACCGCATTATAAGCTCTTAGGTGTCGTTCATATAATTCATACAAATGCGCAAAGATTAAATCTTCTTGTTTATCAATGGTTTGACTGGAATCTTTTGGCTCAATTAAATCATTTTTCCAATCTGAAATCATCTTAATAGCCAATGACAACAAATCGCCTCGCTCTGCTCCACTAAGATTATCTCGCACCATTAATTCAGCCAGTAACCGTTTACTGTCATCAGAATCCATAATGCTAAAGTTGCCTTTTAAAGGGGTATGTAGCAGCTCATAACGCAAAAATTGCAATCCAAAATGATGAAACGTTGAGATGCTAAGCCCACGTGTTTTTTCACTTGGTAACAGTTTTTGTACTCGCCCTTTCATTTCACGAGCCGCTTTATTGGTAAAGGTCATTGCGGTAATCCGCTCAGCTGGAATGTTGCACTCATTGATAAGATGGGCAATTTTTTGGGTGATAACTGACGTTTTACCAGAACCAGCTCCTGCCAAAACCAATAATGGACCTGAAACATGAAGTAAGGCTTCTTTTTGACGTGGATTTAATTGATTATTATGCTGACTCATAAGAATTATATTGTTAGTAAATTATTGTAAATAAAACAAACACCAAATAGCAATCATACCAATCATGACACCTGATAGATTGATTTTACTGACTTTTTCTTTAAATAAAAACAAACCAACCAAAGTTCCCAAACAAATTACACCAATATTCATACCAGCAAACACCAAAGTTGGGTCGGACTTAAACGCTTGATGAGCTTTGACATAAAATAAAATATTGGAAAAATTTAAAATACCCAAAATAACACCGCTACCCAAACTTTTAGCTTGCCAAGCAGTTCTTTTGATTAGTAAATAACCCAGCATAATTACAAACGCCAGTACAAAAGTAATCAGCAGTGTTACAGAAAACGCATTACCCAGTTTTGACATTTGTTTAAACAAAATATCAATAACACCATACCCCAGCCATACACCTAATAAAACCATAATTGATGATTTAACATCATAAGATTTCTGGATATTTTCTTTATACACCAATAAAAATAAAGCTAAAAAAGCCAGTGTAATACCAATGGCTTTTTGGGTTGTTAGAACTTCATTAAATATTGTAAAAGAAGCGATAATTGGTAAGAACAAAGCCAATCGTTGGGCAGCGTCTGATTTGACAATACCAACGCGGTCTACCGCTTTTGCCATAATGATAAAAACACTGGGCAATAATACGCCCAGCGCTATAAAAATAAAACTTGGTGCTGTGCCAAATTTGGGTAAACCTTGAGAAAAATCAGGCTTTAAAAATAACAATGCTAAAAAAATAGCTGTCATATAATTGATTAAAATCGCTTGGCGCACATCAATATTTTGCACTCTAACCAACTTTAAAAATATTGAAACTGACACACTCGCAAAAATTGCTAAAATTAAATAACTCAAAACAATCTCCTTATTATTTTATGAATAATTTAAGTATTTTAATCAATATATCAATACATTAAACCAATCGATGACTGGCAAGTTTGGTTAATTGATAAAGCCCTTTTCGGTATTGATTATCAGGTAAAGACAACAATGCTTTTTGAGCTAAAGCGGTTTCCTGTAACGCTCGTTTTGTGCAATATTGCAACGCGCCCGACGATTGTACTAGATGAATCAGTTTTAAAGGGTCATCTATTTTGCCTGTTTGCACAGCGATGCGTAATGTATCATAATTGGCAGATTGATTGTTTTTTAGAATTTCTAAGGTTTTGATGATGGGTAGAGTTGGCTTGCCTTCTGCCAAATCATCGCCGAGGTTTTTACCCATGATAGCTGCATCGCCACTAAAATCCAAAATGTCATCAATCATTTGAAATGCGTTACCAAAATGATAAGCAAATGCCCCCAATGTATCAGACAAGTCCGCACGGTTTTGTAAAAGTGCCGCCCCAATGGTTGCCATCATAAATAATCGAGATGTTTTACCATCAATAATTTGTAAATAATCGGCTTCGCTGGTTTCTGGATTATGTTGATGCTGCAGCTGCAACACTTCACCTTCAGCAATATCACAGGTGCCATCTGAAAATAACTTTAACAAAGGCAGATTGTTAAATCCTACCAAAAGATTGAAAGAACGGGCAATCAAATAATCTCCCACTAAAACAGCAGTGGCATTATTCCATGTAGCATTTGCGGTTGGTCGCCCCCGTCTTAATCCCGACTCATCGATGACGTCATCATGCACCAGTGTTGCAGTATGCAACATCTCAGTAATTGCCGCAAGTTCCATCGCTTGTGGATGCTGAGTATCTTCCAACATTCGAGCAGTCAAAAGCGTAATCAAAGGTCGCATTCGCTTGCCACCTGCATCAATAACATGTTTAGAAACCTGCATAATCAGACGTACTTTGGAATTTAAGCTGCCAAAAACTTGTTTATCCATAATGGCAAAATCATCAGCAACAATGGCTTGAATGTCAGCATAACTAGGTATGGCGTTCATAAAACTCGCTATTTATTTAGAAAATTATTAACAAATTCAAGCCCGCTATGATAACACAGGCGCGCATTTTACTAAAGCCCAAAGCAAAATGAAATGCAAAAAGCCAGCTAAACCCCTAAAAAATACCAATTATCCAAATATCTATTAAAAGGCAAAAATCATTATATAATTTACAATATGATTTATAGTAAAATGGTCATCTTTTTAAACGCCAAGGATTCAATTATGTCTTTTCAATTAAGTTTTTTTCCCATAAGTGCCGACGACGTTATTAAAGTTGATGAAGGTAAGCTGCATTTAGCAGATTATGAGCACCCACAAGAGGCAACGCTGGATTTTTACACTCAAGATTTTATTGATTTAGTTATGAGTGAAATGCTACCTTTATCTGTTCTAATAACTGAAGGCGATGAGCGATACAGTGAGCAAATTGATGGCGGTATTTATTATAGCACTGGTGCCATTGATGAAATTGTTCATGCTTTTAATGAAACGGATTTAAATAAACTTGCTGACATGTTAGATGGCAATCATGACCATTGTGTAGCAACTTTAACAGAAGTAAAAAATTTATTCAGCCAAGCTCAGGCGAATAATCAAGTTATCATTGGTTTCTTTTAATAATTCATTATGTTATAACATAATATAATTCATTGATTTTTATTGTTTTTTTATTAAAAAAGTGTTTGACTTTAGGTGACTTGCAGAGCATAATTGTGATAGAGAATTTCAATTGTTAATGGGTTTGATGTTATTTTCCCATTAATATTAATATTGTGTATTTATCATTATTTTTGATAAATATCATCATCGCCAAGGAGTCTCTCATGACAAAGATGAAAGCAGCTGTTGTTACCCAAAACTGTGATGGCAATGTTGAAATCATTGAAAAAGACATTCGCCCTCTAGAAGCCAATGAAGCGCTGGTGGAAGTGGAGTATTGTGGTGTGTGCCACACCGATTTACATGTAGCAGCGGGCGATTATGGCGATAAGCCTGGTCGCGTACTTGGTCATGAGGGCATTGGCATCGTAACAAAAGTTGCAGATGGTGTAAGCGCTTTAAACGTTGGCGACCGCGTCAGCATTGCCTGGTTGTTTAAAAGCTGTGGCGCTTGTGAATACTGCAACAGTGGACGCGAAACACTTTGTCGTAGCGTATTAAATGCAGGTTATACCGCCGATGGTGGCATGGCAACCCACTGTATTGTTGATGCAGATTATGCAGTAAAAGTTCCAGAGGGTCTAGACCCTGCCCAAGCAAGTTCCATTACTTGTGCAGGTGTCACCACCTATAAAGGCATCAAGGTTTCAGGTGTTCGTCCAGGTCAATGGATTGCCATCTATGGAGCAGGCGGTCTTGGTAATTTGGGTGTACAGTATGCCAAAAAGGTCTTTGGAGCTCACGTCATTGCTGTTGATATTAACGATGATAAATTAGCACTTGCTAAAGAATCAGGGGCAGATTTAGTAGTCAATCCCGCCAAAGAAGATGCTGCTCGCTTTATTCAAGAAAAAACTGGCGGGGCTCATGCTGCAGTAGTCACTGCCGTTTCAAAAGCTGCCTTTAATTCAGCTGTAGATTGTGTGCGTGCTGGCGGTCGTGTCATCGCAATTGGCTTACCACCTGAAAGCATGGATTTATCCATTCCGCGCCTTGTATTGGATGGTATTGAAGTGGTTGGTTCGTTGGTTGGCACTCGCCAAGATTTAGCGGAAGCTTTCCAATTTGGTGCTGAAGGCTTGGTTGTACCTGTCGTTCAAAAACGCACACTTTCTGAAGCTAATGAGATTTTTCAGGAAATGAGAGATGGTACAATCCAAGGACGCATGGTTATTGATATGAAAGCTCCCTGTGCTTGCAATCATTAATCTAACATCAACCAATCCAGCAAAGTCAAGCAGTAGCTTGGCTTTGTTTTTTTTAATCAATCAAGATGTGTCTTTTTAAATAAAATATCCACTTAAAAAGCTGATTACAAAAGATAATTGTCAAAAGTTTTCTTTTATTTTACAATTAATCAACCTTTATTGAATGGAGTTAATCTTGTGAATCAGTCATCTTTTTTATGGACCTGCGTTTTAACAGCATTAATCGCAGGTTGCACAACAACTGCGCCATCGTCTTCAAATGTCAATACGCCTAAGAGTGCTGCAAAAAAGGAGATGACTGCTGAAGCAGCTGCCCCTAGTCTTGATATGGGTGGTTTTAAACTTAACTACATGACATCGATGATCGTGCAAGATTCATTTATATTAAAACCCGAACAAAATACAGCAAAATATCAGCATTTAGACTCAAACCCCGTCTACAGTGTCGCCAAAACTCCTGTTTCTACGTTCAGTATTGATGTAGATACTGGCAGTTACAGTAATGTACGGCATTTTTTAAACAATGGACATCTGCCGCCAGCAGATGCTGTGCGCGCTGAAGAAATGATAAACTATTTTTCTTATCAATACAAAACACCAACAGATGCCAAACCTTTTGCAGTAAGTAGCAGTGTTGTAGACTCACCATGGAAACCTGAAGCCAAAGTAATTCGTATTGGTATTAAAGGTAAAGAAATAACCACTGAGGCACTTCCACCTGCTAATTTGGTATTTTTGATTGATGTATCTGGCAGTATGTATGGTGAAGAAAAATTAGGGCTTGCCAAGCATACACTTAGACTTTTAACCGAGCAGCTTCGCGAACAAGATTCCATTACGCTTATTACCTACGCCAGTGGCGAACAGGTGCTACTAGAAGCAACTAAAGGCACGCAAGCCAATAAAGATAAAATCCTAAAAGCCATTAATCAGCTTGAAGCGGGTGGCTCTACTCATGGTGAAAGCGCAATCCAGCAAGCTTATCAATCAGCAGAAAAATCCTACATCAAAGGCGGCATTAATCGCATTTTACTTTTAACCGATGGCGATTTCAACGTTGGTATTACTGATTTTCAAACATTAAAAAACATGGTTGCCGAAAAACGCAAATCGGGCATCTCTTTATCTACTTTTGGCTTTGGAACGGATAACTATAACGAGCAGCTCATGGAACAAATTGCCGATGCAGGTGATGGAAATTACAGCTATATTGACACTAAAAACGAGGCAAAAAAAGTACTGCATCGCCAATTGTCATCCACTTTAGCAACCATTGCTCAAGATGTCAAAATACAAGTAGAATTCAATCCTGTTACCGTAAAAGAATATCGTCTAATAGGATACGAAAACCGTTTATTAAAAGAGGAAGATTTTAATAATGATAAAGTTGATGCGGGTGATATTGGGGCAGGACATAGTGTTACGGCATTGTATGAAATCATTCCAGTAGGTAAACAAGGTTGGTTAAATGAAAGCCATTACCAACAAACACCAACTGCAACTGGTAAAAATGACGAATATGCTCACGTTGCCATTCGTTATAAATTGCCCGACCAAAGCCAAAGTAATCTTATCAATATACCCATCAAAAACAAATCCGTACCTTTTGCCAATGGCGACTCTGACACCCAATGGGCAATCACTGTGGCAAGCTTTGCTGAACTCTTAAAGGGCGGAAAATATTCAGGTGATTTGGATTATCAAGCTGTAAAACAACTGGCTCAAACCAATAAAAGCAATGATAGCTATGGCTTAAAGGCTGAGTTTATTGAACTTGTTGGTATTGCTGACAGCTTAAGTTCAAAAAAACCAAAATAGACACCTATCTATGGTTGATATGCCCATGTAAATTGGGCATATTTTAATTGGTTTGTTCAGCGTGATTTTTTGTGTCGTGATTGGGTGTGGCGTTAAAACGTTTATTTCTTTGGTCAGGTAATGTTTGATTAACTTCGTCAAAAGCTGATAGTGGCTGAAATATCACATTTTGAGCAGGAAGTTTTTGGACTTGAGTAAGTCGCCAAGCATGTTGATCATCATTGATATTAATGTAATATTTTGTACGGACTTCATTCAAATTTAATGCAATTTTACCTTGATACAAATTACCTTTAATGCGTGTTAGAGTAAAGTCATGGTCTTTTTTAGGGTCGGTAGCGTGTGAGATGCGCACGGATAGATTGTTGGAAAATGCATCAGAATCAACAGGCTTAGCAAAATTAAGTTCAAAAGTAACTACATCACCATCAAAACGCATTACGCCATGTGCTCCTAAATCATGAGCTAGCTGGTCTTTTGACGCATCTTGATACAGCGTTTTACCATCCATATACCAATCATCGCGCACAGTAGCATCTTTATGTTTGACTGAAAAAAATACAAAAAAGATACAAGCAACTACCACTACAGCAGGCAAACCAATGACAAATATAGTAACCATATAGTTTTTATACCAAGGAGCGGAAGTTTTAATTACTGATGAAGTGGAATTTTGCGTAGCCATAGGAAAATTATAATAAAATTTATTTATTCTAACATAATTTTACAAGTTTTTTTGTCAATAATGCTGTCAATAATTAAACGATACTGTTATGCTGTGATTTTTTACGTTTTAATAATACCAAGACTGCACCCGTACCGCCATCATTGCTCGGTGCAGACACAAAAGCCAACACATTATCCATTTGTCTAAGCCAGCCATTAACACATGTTTTAAGAATAGCATCAATTCCTTTACCATGCACAATTTTGACCACTGTTTCATCATTTTGTATCGCGTCATTTATCAAAGTTAAAACAGCATCGCGGGCTTCATCAATGGTTGAACCATGCAAATCCACGGCATTATACCAATGAAATTTACCCTGCTTTAACTGTTCAAAAACTTTATTTTGCAATGTAGGATTTTTATAACTTAAAAAAGCATCGCCAGATACAGGATTCAATAAAGCTTGCATATCAGACAATTTATTGGTCATTACTTCTTTAGTACCAGTCGCAGCAGCTCGACGCAACAAGGTGTTTGGGTCATCTTTTAAAGATTGTTTAGTAACAGTTTTTTCATGTTTTAAAGGCGTAACACCCATCATTGCCTGAGCAAATAGTGTGCTGTCATCTGGGTTTTGCAATTTAGCCGCTTTAACTTTAACTGTTTGAGCAGTTTTTGCTTTTTGCTCTTTTTTAAGTTCTTGCAATTGATTTTGCAATTCTTTGGATAATAGATTTTTAAAGGTTGCCATAATTGATTAAAAATAAAAAAAGGGTGTAAACACCCTTTTGGTTTAATTAACGATTTGCCAAATGATTTTTGACACCCTTAGCAAAAGCTCGTAATGCTTCAACAGTGCTATCCCAATCTAAACAGCCATCCGTTACTGATTTACCATACTCAAGTTGAGATAAATCACTTGGGATATTTTGACGACCGCCTTTTAAATGACTTTCAATCATCAGTCCCATAATGGATTTATTGCCGTTTTGAATTTGGCTAGCAATATTTTGAATCACCATAGGTTGCAAATATGGGTCTTTACCCGAATTGGCATGACTGGCATCCACCATAATTTTGCCACTGGTATTGCTTTTAACCAATGCGTCTTCAGTAGCTTTAATGGCATTTTCATCGTAGTTAGGCTTGTCATTGCCACCACGCAGCACTACATGAGCGTATTGATTGCCTTTGGATTTGATAATACAAACTTGACCTTCATCAGAAAGACCTAAAAAGCTATGACCCGACTGTACCGCTTGCATGGCATTCACCGCAACCGTCATACTACCATCGGTGCCGTTTTTAAAACCAACAGGACAAGACAAACCAGAACTCATTTCACGATGTGTCTGACTTTCGGTTGTACGCGCACCAATTGCCGACCAACTAATCAAATCTTGGATATACTGTGGAGTATTGGGGTCAAGAGCCTCGGTAGCACATGGCAAGCCTTTTTCATTTAATTCAAGCAATAGCTTCCTTGCCATCCCTAGCCCTTTTTCAATGTCAAAACTGTCGTTCATGTCTGGGTCATTGATAAGACCTTTCCAACCCGTAGTAGTACGGGGTTTTTCAAAATAGACACGCATCACGATAAATAGTTCATCTGACAACTCTTCTGCCAAAACTTTTAACTTATCTGCATATTCATGCGCAGCTTTGGTGTCGTGTATGGAGCAAGGTCCTACGACAACCAAAATACGTTTGTCTTTACCATCTAAGATATTTTGCACAACACTTCTGCCCTGCAAAACGGTTTGATAGGCTTGTTGAGATAAAGGATATTTGGTTTTTAAAGCTTTTGGAGTAATCAGAGGGATAAATTTTTCAATATTCACGTCGTCAATATCATGATGGTGTGTTACAGTATGGGGTGTTTGGCTCATAGCTAGCCCTTATCTATCAAAGGTGGCATTTATAAAAATGCCTATTATGCACAAAACACCCCAATTTGACAAGTAGTTACCTATTGATAACCTTTTTTACGTAAGTCTTCATAACCACCTTGATTAACAACATTTTGATACCCCAAATCTGTCAAGGTTTTTTTGGCAATCTCAGCACGTCGACCACTTCGGCAATATAGATTAATTTTTGTACTCTTATTAGGTACCAATTGGGCAATTTTACCGCCAATTTCTTCATGTGGAATATGAAGTGCATTTTGCAAATGCCCCGAATCAAATTCTTCCTTGCTACGCACATCAATCCAAACTTCAGATTGGTTTTGAGTGACAGTTTCGGTATGCGTTTCTTGGTTGGTGGTTTGGGTGGATTCTTTGCTCTGACAAGCGCTCACAAGCAAAAACACAGCAAACAAAGGTAAAATAACTTTTTTCATTAAAAAATTCTCACTAAGAAATGCAGTTGATGAATAATCACAAAATCAAAATCGTAGTCAAGCACCACAATAAGTAACTACAACTATTTGATTTATCAACGTTGAGCTTTAACCGCTTCAATAGCGCGCAGTGAATAGGTATAAGCAGCACCAGCATTTAAAGCGATGGCGGTCGCCAAAGCAGCGGCAACTTCATCATCGCTAGCGCCAGCTTTTACAGCAGCTTCAGCATGTACGCTAATGCAGCTTTCACAGCGAGTTGTTACAGCAACTGCCAAAGAAATCAATTCGCGAGTTTTATCATCCAACACACTACTATCAATTGCTTGAGTTAGCGCACCATAAGCCTTTAGCATCTTTGGACGCTCAGCACCAAGCTCTTTAAATGCAGCTTTCACATCTTGAGTATGTGTTTGCCAATCTTGAAACATAATGACCTCTCAACTTAAATAAAGTTAATCAAAAAACAGTTGAATTTTAGCACATCTTAAAATAACAATTGTACAATAAAACTGATAATATAATTTTGCATAATTGATAAAACTCTGCTACAATACCCCAAAATTTTGGTGAAGTGGCTGAGTGGTTGAAAGCGCACGCCTGGAAAGTGTGTATACGTTAATAGCGTATCAAGGGTTCAAATCCCTTCTTCACCGCCAGACTTTAAAGCCCTCTAAATTATTTTAGGGGGTTTTATTTTGTCATTTTAAATATCATTATTTATAATAAATTAAATCAATTCAATCCATTAAGATTAAAACAATAATTAATTAAAAACCCCTAACAAAAAGTTAGGGGTTAGATGAGTCTAAACCTAATAAGATTTATGCTTCATCTTCATCTGTTGTAGCTTGTGCATCTTCAGATAGAATAGTTACCAAAATGTCTGCGCTGATGTCGTGATGCAATTGAATGGTAACTTTGTATTCACCCACTTGACGGAATGAACCTTCTGGCAATTTCACTTCAACACGGTCTACAGGCAATCCTGATTTAGTCAAAGCATCAGCAATATCACGAGTGCCAATTGAACCAAATAGCTTACCTTCATCACCAACTTTAGCACGCATAATAACATTAACATCTGCCAATGCTTCGGCCCGCGCTTTGGCTTCTGCCAATTCTTTGGCTTCAATTGCTTCAAGCTCAGCACGACGAGCCTCAAATTTAGCAAGGTTTGCTTCATTTGCTGGCAACGCTTTGCCTTGTGGGATTAGGTAGTTACGACCGTAACCTGCTTTTACATCAACGGTTTCGCCAAGTTTGCCAAGATTAACGACACGCTGTAATAAAATAACTTGCATGATTTTTCTCCGTTAAACTTACTTGTGATTGTCAGTGTAAGGCAATAATGCCAAATAACGAGCTTGCTTAATGGCAACAGCTAGCTGACGTTGGTATTTGGTTGAAGTACCAGTGATGCGGCTAGGAACAATTTTGCCATTTTCGCTGATGTATTGTCTTAATAAATCCAGTTCTTTATAATCAATATGGGTAATGCCTTCAGCAGTGAAACGGCAAAACTTACGACGACGATAAAAACGTGCCATGATAATCTCCTTAGTTAATTATTCGTCGGCAGCTTCGCTTTCGCTTTCGCTGCGAATTTCATTGCGACGACTGTCTTTGCGTTTGCGCTTTTCTTCAGCTTCTTTTTTTAATGGAGAATCTTCAGTAATTGCGGCATCACGGCGGATAATCAAGCTACGAATAATTGCATCATTATATTTAAACAACTCTTCTAATTGAGCCAAAGTTGCTTCATTACATTCAATATTTAATAGAACATAATGAGCTTTATGGATTTTGTTAATTGGGTAAGCCAATTGGCGACGACCCCAATCTTCCAAACGATGGTTAGTACCGCCATTTTCTTCAACGATTGAGCGGTATTTAGTTACCATATCAGCAACTTGGTTACTTTGGTCTGGATGAACCAACAGTACCACTTCATAATGTCTCATAAGGACTCCCTACGGATTAAAACAGCCATTATTTATATAATGGCAAGGAGAAAAATAATTTTGATTAAAAATTCATCAAAACTAATTAACAAGTCGCTGATTATACCACAGCTTTTTTATAAAAAAAAGCAGTTCCATGGTAAATTATGATTTCTCTTTTTCAAGCTCTAAGGCTAATTGCCGTTTTTGTTCTTGAATTTCAGCAAGCTCTTTGGCTTTGGCTGCTTTTTGTTCTATCAAACTTTTAATCAATTGCCAAGCCGCATTTAGTAATAACAAACATACAAAAACCGTTAAAATTGGCAGCGATAAGGTAGCAGCTCCTGAATAATCCTTCATCAGAATACTATACGCCACACCTGCAACTGCTGGTGCCATCTGCCCAGAACCTAGCAATGTATCACCTGGCGCTAATAATAACGCTGCTGCAAACAGCCAAATGCCTGTTAAAAAACTGTGCAAACAACGGGGCAACATACGAATGATAAACCATAGTGACAATAAAGCAATAACTGAAGCACCAACATAAGTATAAAGTTGCAATTGATCATCAGCAATGCCTTCGGTAAGTTGGCTCCACCAAACCATGGCTTCTGCCGCCATCTCACTTAAAGAATCAAGAGATATATTCATTAACCAGTGCATAAGTCATTACCAAAAATAAAACGAGTCATTGTAACATATTTTTGCTTTTTACCACTTTGATGTTACAAAAAACCATCAGTTGCCCATTAGAATATTGTTTATATCAGTCGTATTTTTTATCTTGTAAGGCTTTAGCTTTAGTAAGAGCTTGAGCAGCCAAAATATCGGCGGGCGGCGCTTGTACATAATAGCCCTGTTCTGCCAATTTTTGACGGACATCGCAAATATCAGCCCGTGCCAGCTTTTCTCTACTTGCCAAATCTAGATGCATCACAAATTGCCCCAAACCCAATTTTTGACGCAACTCTTTAGGCAGAACACCCAACCAATCTTTGATTTGATTTGTATCATTTGGATAATCAGGGCGAGCAATATATACATACCAATCATCATTTTTGGGAAATTTATAAATGTCACAATGCATAAATCAGACCTAATTGTTAAAAAGTTAAAATTTTACTTGTAAATTTTATCATTATTTCTCATAATAGAGACGTTGATTTTTTCAGGAGAGTGCATTTTATGGCATTAATGCCTAAAATGACACCGAAGGCGCAAACCTACCCTACAATCGCTCAGGTAAAAGGACTGAAAAAATTTATGATAAATCAGCCATTTGTTGGAAAAATGGTCTTTTATTATCAATACAAATCTGGAGAGTGGCAGCTTTTGCTCACCGAAGGGAAGAAAACCATTTTAGCTACTTTTTTTACAGTTATGCTTTTTTGATGGTTGAAAATCTCAGGTTAAAAGGACAGATGGGGTGCTAAAAATTAATTGTCATTGAAATTTGTTGGCATATTTTTGCACATTTATAAGGATTTATTATGAGCACCCAAGACAACACTCCCAAACGCACACCTTTTTATCAAGCCCATCTAGATGCCAATGCCAAAATGGTTGATTTTGCAGGATGGGAGCTTCCTATTAATTATGGTTCACAAATTGCCGAACATGAAGCCGTTCGTACTGATGCGGGCATGTTTGATGTCTCACACATGCTGGTTACTGACGTAACAGGCGAACACGCAAAAGCCTTTTTTCAAAAACTGCTTGCCAATGATGTTGCTAAATTGTCCTTTGTTGGCAAAGCCCTATACTCCGCCCTACTCAATGATAATGGTGGCGTGATAGATGATTTAATCGTTTATCGCATGAACGAAGCAGAAACCGCTTATCGTATCGTCTCTAATGGAGCAACTCGCGAAAAAGATTTGGCACAGTTTGGCAAAATTGCCACAGACTTTGGCGTAACACTCACGCCACGTTATGATTTAGCAATGATTGCCATTCAAGGTCCAAAAGCCACTCAAAAACTACTTTCCATCAAAGCTGACTGGACAGACACAGTCAATGGTTTAAAGCCCTTTGTTGGAGCAGATTTGGGTGATGATTGGTTTGTGGCTCGCACAGGTTATACTGGCGAAGATGGCGTGGAAGTGATTTTGCCAAGCGACCAAGCAGTAACGTTTTTTGACGAGCTGATCAAAGCAGGTATACAGCCCTGTGGTCTTGGATCAAGAGACACGTTGCGTATGGAAGCAGGCATGAACCTATACGGCAACGACATGGATGATGACACCAGCCCGCTGGAAGCTGGCATGGCATGGACGGTGGATTTAAAAGACGAAAGCCGTGATTTTGTTGGTAAATCTGCCCT
>CAKAQU010000017.1 GCA_916720335.1 uncultured Moraxella sp.
GCTTTTGGTAGAAGTACAAGCTTTGGTTGATGACGCACATGGTCAGCCAAGACGCATGGCTCTTGGTCTTGATTATCAGCGTCTAGCTATGCTGCTTGCCGTAATGCATCGACATGGGGGCATCCATACCAGTGGTCAGGATGTATATGTCAATGTGGTTGGAGGTGTTAAAGTGATGGAAACCGGTTCTGATTTAGCAGTTTTATTGGCGTGTGCGTCCAGCATTAAAGAAAAAGCCCTACCTTCATCTTTAGCAGTATTTGGGGAGGTTGGTTTATCAGGAGAAATTCGTCCCGTTCCAAGCGGTCAAGAGCGTCTAAAAGAAGCAATGAAACATGGTTTTACTCACGCCATTATCCCAACTGCTAATGCACCAAAAGCAGACAATCCACAATTTTTGGATATTCATATTATTACTGTTAATAGATTAGATGAAGCCATTTACAAAGCATTTAATTTGGAAATTAAAAAAAATTAAAAAAAATACTTGACAGTTTAAAAATATCATCTATAATACACGCATATCTGATGGATGAATATTTATTGCCAGTGTGGTGAAATTGGTAGACACGACGGATTCAAAATCCGTTGCCTTTAAAAGCGTGTCGGTTCGAGTCCGACCACTGGTACCATTAAATATTTGTACTTGATAACTATATATAATATTATCCCTAAATTCTTATAGATTTAGGGATTTTTATTGTCTATAAAATTTATCAAATTTACATACAATAAACAATGCATTTATGCACATAAGCCCCAAATAATATTGTTAAATTACATATTGGCTGTTTTTTATTCTGGCAACTGCAATAATTCCAGTAAGTGAATAAAACGCCCTTCCACATCAACCACTGTAATCTGCCAGTTATCAATGACAACTGTCTCACCTTGTAGATTACTAACCGCCCCTAATGCTTGCATTACCAAACCGCCCATGGTATCAACATCAGTATCATCAAAATGTGAACCTATCTCTTCATTACAGCTGCCAATCAAAGTTGCTGCCTGCACAAGCCAAACATTAGGTTTTTCAGGATGCTTAACAATATTATTAATGGTACTGTCTTCCTCAATATCATCGTGCTCGTCCACAATATCGCCAACAATTTCCTCTAGCAAGTCCTCCATTGTTACAATTCCCGATATAGAACCAAATTCATCCAGTACAATCGCCATATGTACTTGAGCTTTTTGCAGTGAGCGTAGCAATATATCAGCACGAGATGTTTCAGAAATGTATAAAGGTTTACGTACTAACCTAGTAAGTTGTAAATAGTTATCTTTGCCATCGGCTTTATCTTTTAAGATTCCAATTAAATCTTTAACCAAAAAAATACCTAAGACTGCATTTTCATCATGTACATCAAAAACAGGATAACGAGAATGCTCAGTTTCTTGAATTAAAGATAAAATTTCATCCAAATCAGCATCGCTTTGAATGCCAACTACTTGCGGACGTGGCGTCATGATTTCACGCACCTGCGTTGCTGGCAAATCCAAAACACCCTCTAGCATATCTACCGTATCTGGTTGCAAAAATTGACGAGAATCATGGACAAGTTTTAACAAGTCATCACGAGTTTCAGGAGCGGTGGATAACCAACGTTTTAAACCGCGCGTCCAGCTGCTAGAATGGTCGTCAGACATAATTTTTCCTTTTTGTACAATTTCTTATTTATGTAACCTATTTTAATTTAACTGATTTTAATAAAATATTCAATCCAAAAAACTTTTTTATTCAATCTTATTTTTGCGTCATTGACAAGATAAACCAATTATTAGATAGTTACCCATTTTACTACACGTTCTTCCATTTCTTCATCTGTAAAATTAAGCTCAGAAACACAACGCCCAGCTGCACCGACTTTTTTCAAAGCTGTTTGATGTGTATTTTCATCTGCAACCAAACGATGCCAAGATGGTAGGTTTTGTCCAAGGTACAATCTTTTATAGGCGCAATGTTTAGGCAGCCAAAGCATATCTGGCAACATTTGATAAGTTAAAGTGATGCAATCAGGAACAAATTTCTGGCGATTGGGGTAATTAGAACACAATCCTGTATGAGTATTCAAAAGTTGGCATGCCACATCTGTATATTCAGTAAACCGAACGTCAGTATCATCTAAGTATTTCACCAAACAGCAGACTCCACAGCCATCACATAAAGCCTCCCATTCAGCAGAATTTAACTGCTCTAAAGGATATAACTGCCAAAAGTTTGGACGAAGTTGGTTATTCTTAACAGCACAGTTTTGAGAAAAAAAATCACTCATGAATACTAAATTGAAGTAGCTAGATAAAATATCTGTATAAAAGATTGACGTATTAATGACTTAAAGCGATAACAACCCCCTTATAGTTTTTAAATCGTGTTCTTAAAACACAATTTTATTATTTAGAATGCATCGCTTTAATTTTATAATACTTTGAAATAATTATTAAATTTTATAAATTCTTTAAAAAAAGTATTATACATTCATCTGCCAGTCAAAAGGCATCTGATGATGGCCACGCAGTGCCATCATTAGCGTTTGCTGCATATGTTGCAAAACTTCAGCGGTATAAGGAACAGATTGTACTCCCCAAACAGGGTTTGGCCAACGCACGTCGTTTTGATAACGCACAATATGATGAAAATGCAGCTGTGAAACCTGATTGCCAAGTGCTGCCACATTCATTTTATCAGCACCAAAAATCTTTGCCATTTGGCTTGAAGTCCAGCTTGATTCGCGTAAAAATTGCACTTGGTCAGCGGCACTTAATTCATAAATTTCTTTTACGCCAGAAACTCTTGGCACTAAAATCAACCAAGGAAATTGACAATCATTCATTAGTCTAACTGTAGAAAGTGGAAAATCGCCCACCAAAAAAGTATCCTTGGCTAAGGTTGGATGTAATTGAAACATAACTATACTCTTTGTATTTATAAATTTTAACCATTCATTTTAACATAAATCTTGTCAAGATTAGGTAAAATCTTATCTTTTAATGCTGCATTTGATGTTTTTGTAAGTAATTTATGAGCTCAAAGGCAATTTGGATACGCTCCTTGACCGTTTTAGCAGTTTTAAATACCTGCTTTAATCCAGAACCGCCATGCATACGATAACTGCTATCAGATTGCAGTAATTGAATAATTGCTAATGAATCAACGGGCGTATCTTCTTTAAACTCAAGTATCATTGCATTTTCAGACAAATCCATTTTACTAACGCCTAAAGGCTGGGATAAGACACGTAAGCGATGAACATCAAAAAGCTGTTCAGCCGGCAATGGCAAAATCCCAAATCGGTCAATCATTTCAATACGAATCTCATTTAATTCAGTCAAATTTTCTGCATTAGCAATGCGTTTGTATATCAACAAACGTTCATGCACATCGCCTAAATAATCAGCAGGAATCAATGCGGACGCGTGAATATTAATATCATTCACCAAATCTAATGCCGTGGTTAGTTTAGGGTTTTTGCCCATTTTAACAGCTTTTGTGGCGCGTTCTAACATATCCATATACAAACCAAAACCAATTGCTTGCATATTGCCACTTTGTTCTTTACCTAAAATCTCGCCTGCTCCACGAATTTGTAAATCTTCACTTGCTAAAATAAACCCAGAACCCAATGTGTTAGCACGCACAATCGCATCAAGACGTTTTTTAGCATCTGCGTTCAATCCCTTTATTGATGGCACAAGCAGATAACAATACGCTTGATGGTGACTTCTGCCAACCCGTCCACGCAGTTGGTGCAGCTGTGCTAAACCAAATTTATCTGCCCGGTTAATAATAATGGTATTTGCACTTGGTACGTCAATACCCGTTTCAATAATGGTACTTGCAACCAGTACGTTGTATTTTTTATGGTAAAAATCACTCATGACCGCCGATAAATTTTGCTCAGACATTTGACCATGAGCAATGCCAACTCTTGCCTCAACAATCAATTCAGTCAATGTTTGCGCCATTGCATCAATGCTTGCCAAATCATTATGCAAAAAATATACCTGTCCACCGCGCAAAATTTCTCTTAGAATTGCTTCTTTGATTGTTTCATCTTGTTTTGGCATCACAAATGTTTTGATAGCAAGGCGGCGAGCAGGCGGGGTTGCAATAATTGAAATATCCTGCATGCCTGATAATGTCATATTCAGCGTTCGTGGAATTGGCGTTGCCGTCATTGATAACGCATCAATATCGGTTTGCATGGCTTTAATTTTTTGCTTATGACGAACCCCAAAACGATGTTCTTCATCAATAATCATTAAACCTAAATTTTTGAAAATAACGTCGTCTTGTAAAAGTTTATGGGTGCCAATGACGATATCGATTTTACCCTCTGCCAAATCCGTCAAAACTTTATCTTGATGTTTTTTTGTGCCAAAACGCGATAAACTTTCAATACGTACTGGCCAATCAGCAAAACGACTACGAAAACTTTCTTCGTGTTGTCCTGCCAAAAGAGTTGTAGGCACTAATACCGCAACCTGAAAACCTGCCATGACTGCGATAAATGCTGCTCGCATTGCTACTTCAGTTTTACCAAAACCCACGTCGCCACATATCAGCCTATCCATTGGCTTTGATTGTTTCATATCAAAAATCACACTATCAATCGCCATTTTTTGGTCAGCTGTCTCTTCATATGCAAATTGACTAGCAAATAATTCATATTGAGGGATATCTACAGAAAAACTAATACCCTCTTTGGCGTTTCTTCGTGCTTGGATATTAAGCAATTCAGCAGCAACATCATAGATTTGTTCAAGTGTTTTTTGTTTGGCTTTATCCCATTTGCCACTACCAATCTTAGTTAATGGCACCAAGTCTGTTTCAGCACCACTATAACGCCCGATCAATGATAAATTGGTAATTGGCACATAAATACTGGCATCTTCAGCATATTTTAGATGAATAAATTCTTGCTCGCCCTCCCCAACATCAAGTACTGTTAATCCCTGATAGCGCCCAATGCCGTGTTCAAGATGAACAACTAAAGCCCCTTCATGCAGTTCACTGACCGATTTTAACAAAAAAGCATCGGCGGCGGCTACTTGGCGGCGGCGACGTGTCTGAAGAATTTGCCGACCAAATAATTGGGTCTCGGTTATCACACAAAAGCCAAAATTGGCGCTCTCAAACCACAAATCATCTTCAATGGTTGCTACTGTTAAAGCAATTTTTTCAGCGCATAAATCCTGATGTAAACCACAAAATTCATCAAAATCATCTACTTGAATCAGTTTAATTTTATCTTGTAGCAATTCTCGCAAAATTTCTCGCCGTCCTCTTGATTCTGCAACTAGCAGCACGGGTTTTTGACAAGTTTTTACAAATGTCAAAAATTTTTCAAGTGGTTCAGCTTGTTGATGATTGATTAAAATATCAGGTAGCGCCAACGATTGAGCGTCTAAAAATGCGTTTACCTGATGAGCGTGGTTATTTTGAGTTTGCAGCAAAACTTTTGGGTAGTCTTTTAGTTTGGCAAAAAATTCCTCACTGGGCAAAAAAAGCTGAATGGGCGGTAAAATAGGTACGTTTTTATTGTGCGCATATGATTGATAACGGCTACTGACTTTTTCCCAAAATCCATCATAAGCTGCAGCTATATCACCGCTACTCAATAAAAGAGTATTGCTGGGTAAATAGCTAAATAATGAGCCGTTTTTTTGCCAATCGTCAGCATCAAAAAACAGTGGCAAATAATATTCAATACCTGACGGAGCAATCCCTTGCATAACATCATTGTAAAGCTCAAATTTACGAGCTGAAACGTCGCTAAAAATACTGGCAAAATTTTGACGAAATTGCTCACGCCCTTCTTCTAATGGAAACTCCTTGGCAGGTAAAACATCAAACATGGTCAGTTTTGCTTTTTTGGGCAATTTATCAGCAACAAATAGGCTTTCATCGGTCAGACTTTGCGCTTTTAATGCTGCTAAAGACTCTTCATTTAATGTTCTTTGAGTTTGTGGATTAAAAAAACGCATGCTTTCTATCTGATTGTCAAACAAATCAATTCGTAATGGCAATGCTTGACCCATGACAAAGATATCTACAATACTACCACGCACCGCAAATTCACCAGGCTCAAAAACATTCTCAACATGAAAATAACCTGCTTTTTCCAATCGTGATTGCCAATTTGCAATATCAAAAATATCACCTACTGCCAGTTTTAGATAACGCCCCAAAAGATAACTTGGCGGTGTGATTCTTTGCATTAGCGTTTGCACACTTACCAACAGAACACCTTGGGCTGGCATATTGGTTAGTAAACTGATGCGTTCTGAAATTACTTCTTGTTGAACTGGAAGCTGGTCATAAACCAGTGTTTCATAATCAGCAAATACATGAGCTTTAACCCCAAAAAAGGCTAACTGGTTTTCTATGCGATTAACCTGATTTTGACTATCAGCAACCCATAAAATCAGCGGAGCATCTTTTTTTTGGCTGTACTGGCTTACCCAAAAAGCTGCCGCTAATCCAAAAAGTGGATTAAAATAGGTAGTGTAAGCAGGTTTTAAAATAGGGCATTGCAGCGCTAGACCATTCATCCAAAAATCCTTTCAAGTGATAAAACAAGGACAAAATACAATCAAAGTATCATTTGTTTTAGTTAAGTTTTAATTAATACTTAACAATCAAAAAAAGTAAACCCATATTCGCCAAAACGAATATGGGAATGCTTTGATTGTTTATTGTGCATTTAAAGCTTGGGTATTGATTTCTACTTTTTTGGTGTCTTTTAAATATTGCAGATAATCAGATAGCTGGTCTTGACCTGCATTAGAACGAATGACAAACTGGATTTGCATTCTTTGCGCTTTGTCAAGTTGGCTTTGACTGTTGGCAACAATTTTGCTACCCACCATTAAACTTGCGCCCTCATCCGTCTGCACAGCCCATAATGACACATCACCATCATCTTGACTAAACAAACTGGCTTTTTCAGCAGCATTCAAAGCAGGGCTTTGTACGCTCACCACGCCTATACTGGCATCTTTGGTTGCTAACGCCTTAGGATTGCCTTTATTTTCAGCAATTTTTGACAAAACTGCTTCATAGGCCAACTGGCTTGCTTTTTCTTTGGTAATCAACAATTTTACTTGATTAGTTGCTTCTTCTAGGCTTAAATTTTTAGCAGCTTGATAGTTATCTGCTTGTATCCATAAAGTCTTACCCGCTACGTCAAGATTGACACTGGTTGTTTTTTCAGCAAGAGATTTTTCATCAAAGGCAGCTGCAAGTACCGTAGGCATGGATAATTCAGTTTGATTATTTTCTTGAGGGTAAGATGCAATCGTTTTCACCGTCATATTCATTTCTTTGGCAATATCGCTAATACCCATGCCATCGGTTGCCATGTTATTAATTTTGGCAATGGTTTCTTTAATGGCATCATCACGCTTTTGGGCTATGGCAAGACGGGTTAATTCATCTTTAACGCTGTCAAAGGTTGGCGCATCAGAAGCTTTTAGCACCTTAAAAATTTGTACACCAAAAGCCGTTTTTACAGGCTCACTAACATCACCTACTGCTAATTTTTGAATAACACCGCTAACCATTTGGGCATCTTGACCAAAAACATCCGGATTAAATGCGCCAATCGCCCCACCTGTCTTGCCCGTTGGGTCGTCAGAGTAGGTTTTAGCAAGTGATTCAAAAGATTCACCTTTGGCTAATTTTTCGCTAATCTCTTTGGCTTTGGCGTCAGCGTCTGTACCTGTTAATAAAATTTGAGCCAGCTCTTTTGTACCTGCACCTACACTTTGCAAATAAATCTGATATTGTGCTTGCAGCTCTTCTTGAGTGGGCGCTTCAGCTTTAATGGCGTCCTTATCCAATTCTAGATAATTGAGTGTGATGGTTGCTGGTATTTTCAACTCAGCTTTATGAGCTTCATAATAACTTTTAATTTCATCATCACCAACGCTGACTTTATCAGCAAAATCTTGCCAAGAATAACGATATAACCAAACTTCACGGTTTTTTGATTGTAAATCAATCAAACGGCTGATTTGCCATTCTGGATAAATTGCCTGACTTAAAATACTGCTTGTTAATTGCCGCAAACTTAATTGAGTGCGAAAAATTTCAAACAACATCTTATTTGTCATGCCACGACTTTGCAGATATTGAGCGAATAACTCATTGGAAAAATTTCCATTTTCATCGGCAAAGCTTGGGTCTGTTTGTAGCAATCGAGTAATGGTCTCATCTGAGATGCTCATGCCCAAAAATTTTGCTTGATTTTCCAATAAAGCACGCGACACAATACTTTCTAGCACTTCGTCAGCCAGCGCCTTCTCGTTAATTAGACTAGGGTCTGTTGTTTCTTGCAAACGGGCTTTTCTATTAGCCAGTTCATTGTTATACTCTGAGATGCTAATGGCTGTTTTATCCACTTTGACCATGTCATTATGACCAATATGACCACCAAAATCTAAATTAGCCACCCCTAAAAAAGCCATTGGGGCAAGTACAATCAACAAAACCAGCTTACCCAGCCAGCTTTGCATAAATTCACGCATTTTTTCCATAGAAAACCGTTTATTATGTTTATAAAAACACTTAAAAAAAATGTTAAATCAAAGGTTCTATGATACGCTATTTTAGAAAATTTTCAAAATATTTTTGGAACTTTAATAAAAAAACGCACTGATTAACAGTGCGTCTTACAAAAAAAGAGTAAATTATTTTTTAGCTTTTTTGGCTTTTGGTTCAACATTAACCGCATCTTTTAAGCCTTTACCAGCTTTAAAGCTTGGTACTTTGCTAGCTGCGATTTGTAAAGGTTCACCAGTTTTTGGGTTACGACCCGTGCGAGCAGCACGCTCTTTAACAGTAAATGTACCAAAACCTACCAATACAACGTCGTCGCCTTTTTCTAAGGTAGCTTGAACGCTTGCGGTAAAAGCATTTAGCGCTTTAGTTGCTTGGTCCTTAGTAAGACCTGCTTGGCTTGCAATGCTATCAACTAATTCTGACTTATTCATAATAAATCCTCATTGGGAAAATAAACGTAAATCCACCTTCCAAAATTGTAACCTTTTGGCGAAAATGGCTGCTAAATTTTTGAAAATTGTCAATACAACACTCAATTTGTTGCATTGTAAAAGCAAGAGGCTTATTTTACAAGGGGTATATGTTATTTTTTATAGATTTTTTCACAAAATTTCTATGAAAAAGTGAAAATTTAGCAATAAAACTAAATTTTACGTGGTTAAAACGATAAAATTAAACTGAAATGGTTTACTTTTTGGCTTGATGACTTTATTATTTGTTGTTATTTATCAAAGAATGATTGAAGTTTTATGAATCAAAATCAATACACGCCCAACACTCCAAACCCAAACTTTGAAAAAAAACCAGCAGGACTAGCTCGTGGCTTATTAAATATTTTATTGGTATTTTTAGAATCTGCCATCACTTTGGTTTTGCGTTTTGACCCAAAACTTAGAAAACTGGCTTACCCTTTAGCTAGTGAAAACGTCGTAGTTTGCATTCGGACTTATTTGCCACATAGTGAGATTTACGCTACTTTTGGCTATCGGGGAGTATTGCTTGATGACCGTCTACCCGCCAATAAAACCATGGCAGATATTACCATCAATGGCTATACATTCCAGTTGATTAACATGCTAACCAATCACAGCAGTAGTTCAGTTGATGCGCTGCAAATACGTGGAGAAGCCAAACAGGTTGCTCAACTTAAGGCGTTTTTAACCCAGCTTGGTGTGGGTGGTGTGATTGCTAATGTTTTGCAAACCATTAGAGGCAGCCAAAAGAAACCAACCGAAGAGGAAAAACAGCAAAAACAAGAAAATTATAAAGCTAAAATTGCTGAACAGCAAACAATTATTGACAATTTAACCATTGAAAATCACAAACTTAACACCATGATTTTGGAGATGCAAAGCAAACAAAAAACCCTTAAGCTTGCGCTAATTATAATGGGAATTTTGGCAATATTAGCAATCATTGCAAATTTTATTTGGTAACATACATCACCCAACTCAATCAAGCACAAAAATTTTATATATCATTTAATAAAAATGGGGCAATTTGCAAAAGCCCTATTTTTTCATGTTCTTTAAATGGTAAGCGCCTTTGGCTAATGTGCCAGTTTTTTGTATAAACCGCAAGAATATCTAAATCTGCTTTGACTTGACTTATAGTAACTTGATTGGTTTGCAATTGATTATTTTGCAGTTTATTTCTACCACACTGTATTTCAATTTTTTTTAATTCGCTATTTAATTGCTGATGATGTTGTAGACAATTTAATTGGATTAAAATACAAGCATTGTAATATATTAAATTAGTTTTTTTGGTATAATCTGGACTCATGGTAATATCCGAAAAATAGCACTCGCCCATATTTTTTAAATGCGATTTTGTGATACTCCATATATTTTCACTATCAAAATTACTTCCAAACAATATGACCAGTTGGCTAATATCGCTAATTTGGCTAATCTCTTTGATATCTATCATTTTATTATTTTATTTTTGACGAATAATTTTCACACCTACCGACTCTGCATTAAAAATTGCCTGCGGTTTTTTGATGGTTAATTCAATTTTTGTGCATGGATAATGTTCCAAAATATACTGACAAATTTTTTCAGCTAAAAACTCAATTAATTTTGCTTGAGTTTGATGACATATTTCTTCTATTTTGGTACAAATTTCCTTATAATCAATTGTGTCATTTACATCATCACTTTGACCTGCTTTTTGAATATCATAGGTCAATTTAACATCAATCAACAATAATTGATTAATTTGACGTTCCCATGAATATACGCCAATAACGGTATTGATTTTTAAATTATTAATAAAAATTTCATCACTCATAGTTATATTTTCCAAAATATTATTAAGATTTATGTTTAATTAAGTCGATACTGTAAATAATTAATCCTAACCAAATTAAACTAAATACTAATAATTTTTTAATATCAAATCCTTCATGATAATAAAAAATTGCTAACAAAAAAACGATACTTGGTGTTAAATAATTTAAAAAAGATAACGTGTTAAAGGCTACCCATCTTGTTGCTTGATTGTATAATAAAAGCGGAATGAGTGTAATTGGTCCTGCTAAGGTTAAAAGCCAAATATCATAAGAAAACCAAAAATCCAAATGGGAACTTTTTACATCGGTTGTTAAAAGCCAACCTAAACACAGCGGAACTAATAACAACGTTTCTAAAAATAATCCATCAATAGCATTAAATGGTGTTTGGCGTTGAATGACTCCATAAATACCAAAAGATAATGGCAACAAAAGACTAATCCACGACAGTCCGCCAAGCCAAAGTATCTGAATTAAAATTGCTGCCGTTGCCAGTGCTACTGCTATTTTTTGAAACATTCGCAAGCGTTCGCCAAACAAAATCACTGACAACAACACCCCAAAAAGTGGATTGATAAAATACCCCAAACTTGCTTCTAAAATCTGATTATGTGCTACTGCCCACACATAAATCAGCCAATTACTTGCTATTAATAAAGACGCTAAAAAAGCAAAAGCTAGCCATCTTGGGTGTTGTCGCATCATAGCAAGCCATTGGGTTCGCCGACCCACAATCATTACAAAAAGTAGTACAACAAACGTCCAAATTATTCGATGAACGATAACTTCCGATGCAGAATAATCAGATAATTCTTTAAAATATAAAGGAAAAATTCCCCAAATTAAAAAGGCAGTTAATGCGCAAATTAACCCATTTGGTGTGGTTTTGACAGACATGTTATTGTATCGTAATATCCAGTCCAACGCTGTTTGCTAACGCTGCAAAGTTTGGAAAACTGGTAGCGACGGTTTCGGTACCATGAATAATAATTGTCTCTTTTGCTCGGCAGCTTGCCACTGCAAAACTCATGGCAATGCGATGGTCGTGATGAGACATAATTTCACCACCTGTAAAAATATCCGTTTTTTCTTTGTTTTTGCCCTTGCCTTCAATGATAATACCATCATCCAGCACGGTACACGAAATACCTAAAGTCGTTAAACCTTCTGCCATTACTGCAATACGGTCTGACTCTTTGACACGAAGCTCTTTTGCGCCTGTTAATTTGGTTGTACCTATTGCACAACTTGCCGCAATAAACAGTATAGGAAATTCATCAATTGCCAATGGAACGAGATGCTCTGGGATTTTGATACCTTGCAATTTGGACGGACGCACTATAACGTCAGCAATCGGTTCACCGCCAACAGTCTGCTCATTACAGATGGTAATATCAGCATTCATTAATTTTAGAATATCAATTACGCCCGTACGCGTTGGATTCATACCAACTTTTTGCAAAGTAATGCCGTCGCCTTGTCCAATTGCTGCCAGTACCATAAAAAACGCTGCACTAGAAATATCAGCAGGCACCACAATATCACAAGCTGTTAAACGGCCACCGCCTGTAACGCTGATTTTATTACCATTTACAGCAATTGGATAACCAAAGGCATTTAACATACGTTCAGTATGGTCACGACTGACCTCAGGTTCAGTAATCGTGGTTGTACCATTTGCCCATAGTGATGCTAAAATTAAACAAGATTTAATTTGAGCGGATGCCACTGGTAATGTGTAGTCAATCGCTGTCAAGGTTTGGTTGCCAAAGATGGATAAAGGAGCTGTGCCTTTTTCGCCTGTCGTCTGTATTTTTGCGCCCATCAAGCGTAACGGGGATGCTACACGTTCCATAGGACGTTTGGATAAACTTACATCACCAGTCATCACACTGTCAAATTTTTGAGCCGATAAAATCCCTGCCAATAAGCGCATACTAGTACCAGAATTTCCCATATATAACGGGTTTTTTGGAGCTTGTAGCCCATCAATACCTACACCATAAATAGTAACTTTATCACCATCTCGGTGAATTTCCACGCCCATATCACTAAAGGCTTGTAGTGTTGCCAATGCATCTTCACCTTCCAAAAACCCTGTAATGTGTGTTACACCATCTGCCAGCGCCCCAAACATAATACTGCGATGTGAAATGGACTTATCGCCAGGAACACTGATGGTGCCACTGATAAAACTGCTTGGGTTAATGTGATAACTTTGCTGGGTCATGGAGTTTTCCTTGTTGATTGATTGATTTGCTAGCAACATATATCCAAAATGACGACGGGCATCTCGAGCAGTACCTAAATGTCGTAAAATTTCTTCAGAATTCTCATCTTCAATTAAAATTTTTAGTTGATTTAAATGCTCAGTAAATTTATCCAATGCAGTCAATAACGCCGTTTTATTTGCCAAAAATATATCATGCCACATAATCGGCGAACTGGCAGCAATTCGGCTAAAATCACGAAACCCGCCTGCGGCATAACGAAAAATATCCAAATTATCATCATGACGCGCCATTTGGTCGGTCAAAGTAAAAGCAATTAAATGTGGCAGATGACTAGTATAAGCCAGCACTTTATCATGACGAATACTATCCATAAACACCACATCAGCACCAATAGACTGCCAAAGTGTTTGGACAACCAATAAAGCGTTTTGATTGGTATGAGCATCTGGACAAATGATTACTTTGTGACCCAAAAATAACTTGGGATTTCGGGCATAAAAACCAGAATTTTCTGCGCCAGCGATTGGATGAGCGGGAATAAAATTGGGCAGCTGATTTCCAAAAACTTGTTTGACGTCCTCAAGAATATTGACTTTAGTGCTGCCAACATCAGTAATAATACACTCTTTATTAACATCGCCAGACATCATAGCATGTTTAATCGCCTGCAAAATATCATGCACTGACTTTACAGGCACAGCCAGCAAAATTACATCTGCTGATGTAATGCCCTGATATACATCTGTAAAACCGTTGTGTAATACCTTCGCTAAAACAGCCGCATTAACACTGTCTTGATTAAAATCCACACCAACAATGGTTTGACACAAAGGTTTTTGGGGGTGATTGGTGTTGTAATCTTTAATTGCTTGAGCAAAACTAGCTCCGATAAGCCCAAGCCCAATCACACACAAACGCCCACACACAGGATACTGCATTACAAACTCCGCTTTTATAATACAGCTTTTGGATAAGAACCTAATACTCGTAATTCTTTTACCAAGGGACGAATTTCCTCAATGGCAGCCTTAACGTTTTTATCTTCAATGTGTCCATTCATATCAATAAAGAATACATAAGCCCATTTATTAGGACGCTCTGGGCGGGTTTCAATACTGGTCATTGATACACCATGGCGTTTTAATGGCTCTAAAATTTCAATCAAAGCGCCAGTACGGTCAGCACTGGATACCAAAATCGATGTTTTATCTTGACCTGAAGGCGCGGTATCTTCCTTGCCAATGATTAAAAACCGTGTGGTGTTGTTAGGATTATCTTCAATGTTTTCATGAAGTTTGTGTAAACCATATTCAGCCACCGCTACATCGCCTGCAATCGCTGCTGAATGCCATTCATTTTTGAGTCGTCTAGCAGCTTCGCCATTTGATGATACGGCAATGCGTTCCACATTAGGAAAATGCGTATCTAGCCAATGACGGCACTGGGCAAGTGATTGTTGGTGAGAATAAATTTTACTTAAACTATCTACTTTGGTATGTTCGGCAACTAAGAAATTATGATGAATCGGCATTTCTACTTCGCCGATAATTTTTAGATTGGAATTTAAAAAGGCATCAAGAGTATGATTAACCACACCTTCTGATGAGTTTTCTACAGGAACAACACCATACATTGCTGAACCTGCTTCGACTTCACGAAAAACATCGGTAATGGTTGCTAAAGGTGCAGTTGTTGCCGCTTTACCAAAATGTTTTAAAGCAGCTGCATGAGTAAAGGTGCCAATAGGTCCTAAAAAAGCTACTTTTTGTGGTGCCTCTAACTCCAAACACACTGACATAATTTCACGAAATAAGCGAGCCATTTTTTCGCCACTTAGCGGTCCTGAATTTCTTGCCATCACCGCTTTTAATACCTGGGCTTCACGTTCTGGACGATAAAATATTGGGTCATTCTCGTGATTTTTTTTGACATTGGCAACCTCTTGGGCAATCTTTGCGCGCTGATTAATTAAGGTTTGGATTTGCTCATCAATATTGTCAATTTGATTGCGTAAAGTAGAAATTGCATTAGTGTCTAAAATGCCAGTTTTATGAGTCATAATAAATCCCGAGTTTTTATAAAAAATGTAGCAATGATACATGATTTTTGGGTTAAACGGTAGTATTATTTAACGACGTGCCATTTGATGGGTAGTTTGTTAAATCCAGCCTTTTTAATCTCAAAGCATTTAACATTACCGAAATAGAACTCATAGCCATCGCTGACGCTGCTATCATTGGATTTAATAACCCAATTGCTGCAAAACTAATCCCTAGAATATTATAAATAAAAGCAAAAAAAAGGTTTTGTTTAATATTACGCAAGGTTAATTTGGATATTTTTTGTGCATAATAAGCATGCACCAAAGCATCGCCCATCAGCTGAACACTGGCGGTTTGTTTAGCAACATCAGACGCTTGACCTACGGCAAAACTTGCGTCAGCCTGAGCCATAGCAGGCGCGTCATTAATGCCATCACCAATCATAGCAATTTTTTTACCCTTATCCTGCATCTGTTTAATTTTACTAGCTTTATCATTAGGTAGCATCTGTGCAAAAGCCTGTGATAATGACAATTCTTGAGAAACCCAATCAACTACAGTTTTTTTATCGCCACTCATCATTACCACATCAATATTTTCTTTTTTAAGTTGATTAACCACAATATGAGTATCTAATTTAATGGTATCTAGTAATGCAAAAATCGCAATCGCTTGTTGATTGATTAAAAGCCCCACAATACTGGCTTTTTGATAAATATCATCTTTTGGCAAACTATTTTGGTTCAAACCCACAAAATCCAGTGTGCCAATCTTTACAGTGCCAATATTTTTGATTTCGCCAACCAACCCTTGACCTATCTGTGATGAGACGTTTTCAACTGGATATAACGGTAAATTTTTATCATGAGCAGCTTGAACAATACTTTGTGCTAATGGATGATTAGCGTGTGTTTCCAAACTGGCACTAATACTTAAAATCTTATCAAAATCCCATGTTTCATCTAAAATTTTATACGCTTGCAAACTAGGCTTACCTGTTGTTAATGTGCCTGTTTTATCAAAAACCATCGTATCAATACTGCCAGCGGTTTCAAGACTGATTGCATCTTTAAAAACAACCCCATGTTTAACCCCAAGCCCCATTCCGACCATAATCGCCGCAGGCGTGGCAATTCCTAACGCACAAGGACACGCAATCACTAGTACTGCCACTGCTCTCATTAAGGCATTTTCCATATCAATGCCAAAATATAAATTTACTAATAAAGTTAGCAAAGAAACACTCACCACAACTGGCACAAAAACACTCGCCACTTTATCAGCAACTCGGGCAATTTTAGCTTTGGTGTTTTGAGCATCTGATAAAGCTTTGGCAACATCACCCAAAACGCTGTTTTGACCTGTGGCTACTGCCTGATACTCAAGACTACCTTCACTAATCAGACTACCTGCCAGCAGTTTATCACCTGCTTTTTTAACTAAAACCATACTTTCACCCGTCAAATGGGCTTCATCAGCGTATCCCAAACCGTTTACCACTATGCCATCAACGGCAATTCTATCGCCTGTGCGCGCCAATAAAATATCATCAGGCTTTACCAAGGTAACAGCGATTTTCTGCCAGTGGTCATCTTTTTTTATGAGGACATCATCAGGCACTAAAGCTAAAAGGGTTGATAAACTGTTTAGGCTATTTTTTTTAGTACGGTTTTCCAAATACTTACCAAGACTCACAAACGCCATCACCATCACAGATGCTTCAAAATAGACGTTTGCAGTTTGATAATGGACATGTTCGCCATGTTGCAACCAAACATAAGTTGAATATGCCCAAATCACAGTTGTTGCCAGTGCCACCAATACATCCATATTGGCAAGACCGCCTTTAATACTTGCCCATGCCCCTTTGTAAAAATGCCCACCAAACCCAAATTGCACCAGTGTTGCCAACACAAATTGCAACCAAATCGGTGGCATAAATGCATGACTGCCAAACAGCATACCAAACATGCCTACCCAAAATGGCAACGACAATGCCCAAAGACCTAACAGTGAATAAGGGATGGTGCTGACTTGGGCAGCCGATACCGAATCTTGCATCAAAACCGCATCAAAACCTGCTTTTTTAATCCAACCAATGATTTCATCAATTGTTGTTCTGCTATCATCAAATGTAATATTTGCAGACTCACCTGCAAAATTAACACTTGCCATTTTAATGGACGATTTTTTATTAAGCACTTTTTCAATGCGACTAGCACAGGCTTGACACGTCATACCACTAATGGCGACATTAATTGTTTGCTTGTTATCCATAATTAGCCCCAAATTAAAAACCAATAAAAAAACCAAGTAAAACTTGGCTTTTATAGAAAATAAAGAAACTTGTTTTTAAGATTCCACATCAAAACCAATATCTTCTATAGTTTGGACAATTTGTAGTTTATCAAGGGCGTTTTCATCATAATCAATAATTGCCTGTTTTGTATCCAAATTTACAAATGCATTTTTTACACCACAAAGCTCATCCATGGCTTGTTGTACTGCTTTAACACACCCCTGACAAGTCATGCCTTGTATTTGCAAAGTAATCTGTTTCATAATAAAGTTCCAAAACGTTTAGCCTTTTTGGCTTTTTGTATTTGATTGACAAAGCACCAATGAGAGTTTTGCTCAATCGCATTCATGATGGTTTGAGCATCCATGACACTTTTATCAAAAACAACCGCTACCTGCTTATTTCTAAAATCAACTTCCACGTTTTCTACGCCTGTTAAAGATAAAAGGCTATCTTTGATGGCAGAAACACAACCACCACAATGAATGGTATCAATAGTTAAAGATAAAGTTGGTAGCGCTTGACTCATAAAGATTCTCTTTTATTTTAGATGGATTAAACTTGGAGTGTATAAACTGCCAATCAATTTGGGCAGTCTTTTTACTGTAACCCACTTTACCCATAAAAGCAAGTACAACTAAAGGATAATCTAAAAGCTCAATTGCATCCTATTATGGCATCACAGCAATATTTTGCAAGCCAAGCGTTTCAGATAATCCAAATAATAAATTCATATTTTGAATTGCCTGACCTGCTGCCCCTTTAACTAAATTATCCTGTACCACAAGCACTGTCAACGTTTCTTGGGCATTATTCTGACAAATGGCGATTTTTAGGCGGTTTGATGCTCGTACTGAACGCGTATCTGGCAACCAGCCATTTGGTAGTACATCAATAAAGGGTTCATCTTGATAAACGCTGGCAAATACACTTTGCCAATCTATCGCCGCACCTTCTTTGCTCAAGGTCAAATGAATGGTGCTAAACATGCCACGAATCATAGGCACAAGGTGTGGTACAAAACGGATATGTTGGGGAAATTTTGCTGACAAAATATCAAAAATGCCCTGCTCAATTTCTGGTTGATGGCGATGACCTGCCACCCCATACGCCGAAAAATTATCTGAAAGCTCGCTAAACAAAAGTCCCGTTTTTGCATTACGTCCCGCGCCTGATACACCTGACTTTGCATCAATAACGATATGTTTACCAATTAATTGGGTATTTTGTTGATTTTGCATTTTGATGACAGGATTCAGCCCCAAAATTGCCGTAGTTGGATAACAACCAGGATTGCCAATCACATTTGCTGATTTTATTTTGTCACGATTGATTTCAGGTAAGCCGTACACTGCTTGACCAAGCACCTCAGGACAAGTATGCAAAAGCCCATACCATTTGCTAAAATCATCCAAATTTTGCAAACGAAAATCAGCTGCTAAATCAATGATTTTAGTATTATTATCCAGTAGTTTTTTGGCAGAATTCATTGCAACACCATGGGGCGTAGCAAAAAATACCACATCGCAGCTGGCAAGTTTGTCATCATTTGGCTCACTAAAGACAAGTTCGCTTGTAGGATAAAAATTTGCAAAAATATCACTGACCTTTTTACCGCCTTCTGACCGTGAAGTTAGTACGTCAATTTTGACGTTTGGATGATGCGATAATAGCCGAATCAATTCCGCTCCTGTATACCCTGTACCTCCAACGATACCAACTTTGATTTTATGAGCCATATTCTTTCCTTACAAATCTTTATTAGTATTTACAAGCTATCCAAACCGCGCTGCAAATCACAAATGATGTCCTTGGCATCCTCAAGCCCAACAGACAAACGAATCAGTCCGTCATTGACACCTGCTTTTTGTCGTTGTTCAGAAGTCATGCGAAAATGGGTAGTGCTTGCTGGATGAGTGATGGTGGATTTAGCATCACCTAAATTGTTAGTAATGCTAATCATTTTAGTACTATCAATCACATGCCAAGCCGCAGTTTTATCCAGTACTTCAAACCCAATAATCGCCCCAAAAGCCGTTTTACCATCAAATTCAACATGCTGGCTTTTAACCAATTCATGTGATGGATGGTCAATCAACCCTGAAAAATGCACTTTTTTAACGTTGGGATGATTGCTTAAAAATTCAGCGACTTTTTCGGCGTTTTGACAATGAGTTTTCATGCGAAGTTTTAGAGTTTCCAACCCCTTTAATAGCACCCAAGCATTAAAAGGTGATAAGCTAATTC
>CAKAQU010000018.1 GCA_916720335.1 uncultured Moraxella sp.
ATTTGTAAAGGTCGCTCCAACTAATTTGTCTTGTAATATTGCTAGTGAAGGTTCTAAGTTGATTGCTTCTTTGGGGGTGATGATTTGGCGATAACAGCCTAATTGACTCATACGTTTGGTGGGTCCAAAGGCAGCTTGATATTCTTGTTGATTAGTGTAAAAATGCAAAATACCTTGCAATCGTTGAGAGAAATTTAGTGACAGTTCTGTGATTAGTGTTTTTAAGGCAGCACGCGAATAAAGCCCTAAATTAACCATTTGTACCAAATTTTTGTCTGCTAAAGTTGAGCGGCATTGCCCTAAAAACCGCCAAATAAATTGCCACTGCTCAAAATTGGTACTTAAATGAAACAGCAGAGGCGCTTCTTTTTGCCCTAACCATTTAAATGCTTTTAATGGCGTTGCTGGATTTGCCCACGGTGTGGCATGACAAACTGAAA
This sequence comes from uncultured Moraxella sp., assembly GCA_916720335.1. Lineage (GTDB taxonomy): Bacteria > Pseudomonadota > Gammaproteobacteria > Pseudomonadales > Moraxellaceae > Moraxella. The sequence goes on from CAKAQU010000018.1 coordinate 441, forward strand.
TTTGACCGCCATTGGCAAATGAAGTTTCAAGTGCAGCGGCAGATTTTCTGTCGATTACAGTTACATCAAAACCTGCACAGGTCAGATACCAAGCAGTTGTTACCCCAGTAACGCCTGCTCCAAGCACAGCAATTTTTTTTGGTAAGAGTTTGTTTTTATAGTGATAATTATTGGTATTAGTGACGTGCAACATCTTCCATCAGCTTATCAGGTAAAGGTAAAATTTGACCAATTTTTGCAACGTCTTCAGGCGAGCCGATAACCAAGCTGTCAAAACCATCATCAATTTTAACTTGATTAACAATGTGTACTTTGTTTATTTTTTCACCATCATCAGCCGCTTGATTTAACAATACACGATGTAAAAAAGTTTTTGGACTGGCTTTAAAATATAAACGTGCAATAATTTCTTGACCTAAATAACAACCTTTATCATAATCTACCCCACCTCTTTGGTGTAGGCGCAGCTCTTGAGGTTGAAATAATTGACTGGTTTTGGCGGTAATCCAGTAGTTACCCAAACAAATGCTTAATTTTGCCCAGTCATCAAATCCCTGACTGGGTTTTTCATCAAAATCAGGTAATCCATTAATGATGGTAGGATAAATTTCGCTTGGTTCGCTGATGGTTATTTTGGAAAAAGCACCATATTTTTTAATATGTGCTATTAAATCTGTCAAACAGTCAGCCGATGTGATTATCAAAAAATTATCATCGGTTTGTTGTTTGACCCACAAACCAAACTGCACTCTACCCTTTAGGTTACAAATTGCTGTAGCTTGAGCGGTAGCATTCAATTTATTGACATTAATGGTTAGCTGACCTTGTAAAAATTTTGCGGCATCTTTGCCTGTTAAATTGATAGCATAAAACGTTGTCATAATTTGCCTTTTTTGTATTTTTATACCATTATGGGTAAATTTTATGGATTTTCAAGAAAAATTTTATCCCAATCAGCTATAATACTCAATTTTTAAAGGAGATTATGATGTCATTGCCCACCTGCCCAAAATGTGCTGAAAATTTAACGTATCAAGATGGTGAATTGTATATTTGTCCAATGTGCGCTCATGAATGGGCAACACAAACCAAAGAAGAAATTCAGGTTATTAAAGACGCAGTGGGTAATATACTTCATGATGGTGATAGTGTTACTGTGATTAAAGATTTAAAAGTGAAAGGTTCGAGCAGTTCCATCAAAGTTGGGACAAAAGTTAAGTCAATTCGTCTTATTTTTGATGCGCCAGATGACCATGATATTGATTGCAAGATTGATGGATTTGGTGCAATGAAATTAAAATCATCTGTGGTTAAGAAGGCTTAATTATTAGGCTGAGCAAGTGTGTTATAAAGCATTCAAAAGCCATGATATAATGTAAGTAACTAATTGAGTAATAAATAATTGAAAGGGTAGACTATGAGCGATTTTTTATCCATAGATGAACAGCTTGCTTTGATTGAGCGTGGTACTGAAGCCATCTATTCTAAAGAAGACTTGATTAAAAAGCTGCAACAAAATCGTCCCTTGCGCATTAAACTTGGTATGGACCCAACCGCGCCCGATTTACATTTAGGGCATACTGTGGTATTGAATAAATTACGCCATTTTCAGGATTTGGGTCATGATGTACTGTTTTTGATTGGCGATTATACCGCAACCATTGGCGACCCATCTGGCAAAAATAGTACACGACCTCCTTTATCTCGTGAACAAGTGTTGCAAAATGCACAAACCTATGCAGAACAAGTATTTAAAATTTTGGATAAAGACAAAACTACCGTGATGTTTAATTCTGACTGGTTTGGTAACATGAATGCAGGTGATATGATTGCGCTTGCTAGTCAGGTCACTGTATCAAGAATGTTAGAACGCGATGACTTTGCCAAACGTTATGCTAATCAAACACCAATCTCCATTCATGAATTTTTATACCCTTTAGTTCAAGGCTATGATTCAGTAGCAATGAAAGCCGATGTTGAGCTTGGCGGTACAGACCAGACGTTTAACGTACTGATGGGACGTACTTTGCAGGCGCGTTATGATGTTGAGCCACAAATTTGCATTACTATGCCAATTTTAGAAGGGCTTGATGGCGTGCAAAAAATGAGTAAATCTTTAGGAAATTACATTGGTATTAATGAATCTGCTGGTGTAATGTATCAAAAAATTTTATCCATGCCTGATACACTGATTGCGCGTTATTTTGAGCTCTTGAGTTTTAAGCCAATGGATGAAATTGAACAGTTGTTACAAGAGATGCGGCAAGGGCGTAACCCTCAAGAATTAAAACGTATTTTAGCCCTTGAATTGATTGAACGTTTCCATAGTAAAGAAGCGGCTGAAAACGCTCATAAATCGGCAGGAAATCGTTTGGCAGACGGTGAACTTCCGGTGGATTTACCCGAAGTAACCTTGATGCTTCAAGAGGGTGATAAATTGTTCATCACTCAGGTTTTAAATCAAGCGGGACTTGCTAAAAACTCTGCTCAAGCCAAAGATATGCTAGCGCGTGGAGCGGTTAAAGCGGATGGAAGCGTTGTAGATGCCAGTTTTGTATTATCAGCCGGTCAAACGGTGGTGATTCAGGCGGGCAAAAAAGCATACGCTAAAGTTAGTGTGAATTAGATTTGTTTTGTGATTTGATAAATTAAAAAATGATGGAAAATCCAATTTTACAATTAGGTCTGTATCGTCATTATAAAGGTCAGTTATATGAGGTGCTTCATCTTGCTCGTCATAGTGAAACTGAGGAATGGCTGGTAGTTTATCGGGCTTTGTATGGCGATTTTGGAGTTTGGGTAAGGCCTTTGGCAATGTTTGACCAACTGGTTGAAGTTGATGGCAAAATGTTGCCAAGATTTGCTCAAGTCATCCAAGATGAGTTTATCAAACCTAACCATTAATTAACCAAGAAAATTGCTGGCACATACACCAGCAATTTTATTTATACAATTATTTTAATGCATTACCAGTCTGTTGGTGGTAAAAGCTGATCGCCCACACCTAAAGGTATTTCAGCGTCTAGAACATAAGCATAACTGATTTGGTCAAATACTTTAAAAATCATCAGCGAGCCAGCTTTTTCGGTGGGTAGACGTACTGGTGTGTTTTTGTCTTTTGGGTCTGCAACTAATTTGCCTTTGCGAAATACATCCAGAACTTGACCAGGTTTTGCGCCTTGTACTGCACCTAAATTAATGGCAACTACATCATCTTTGCCCGCCATTTTACCCATATCGCCTAAGATACGTGAAATACTACCACCTCGGGTTACTTCAGCAGGTGCTGGATAAAAGACCGAAGGAATGTGTGCATCAACCTCTGAAAAAACCCGATCCCCTTCTTTAATACCATCACCAAAATTTTCAGTAATCTTTAAGCTGTTAATGCCATTGGCTGAGATGTCTGTTACAATGCCACGAGCAACTTCGATGGCTTCTAATCCAACCACTTGACCTGTTCTGATATCAACATAAGGACTGGATTGACGATAAATGCCATAGGTCTGTCCAAGAGCTAATGCAGGGCCACGGGCATAAATTTTATCGCCCACACCCATAAGAAGATGATCCTGTTTGGCGGATAAAACATAAGGCGTGGTTTCAAAGTCCAAGGGGCTCACAATAACCGCACGGTCAAGCCAGTGGCGAATGTTTGATAAAGGAATGGGGGTGATGCTGTTGGCAGTAGAGTTGATGGTAACTTTTCCTGTGCCACCTTGCATGTTTCGTTCAATACCAGCGCAGCCTTCACCGGTATCTACACCAACCAAAGTTTTTCCTTTAATGACACACATAATAAGCACATCACCTGGATAAATCAAATGTGGATTTTTTAGCTGTTTGTTGGCTGCCCAGATTTCACGCCAGCGCGCTGGGTTTTTTAGGTAACGACCTGAAATTGCCCATAATGTATCACCCTTTTTGACGGTGTAACGATTTGGAGCATCTGCCTTGATGGTAGGGGCTGGATTGTTTTTAGCAGCAGCAGGAACTGACAACAATGCCGTACCAAGTACACACGCAGTCATCAGTCCCTTTATCATGGGTTTTAGATTCATTGGTAAATATCCATTGTTATGACATAAGCTCAATAACAAAAGCAAAATAGCTTTTATACTTATCACTTAGTTTAGCATAACAAAAAGATAAATATTAGGTAAGCATTTGTCGCTATTTGGCGTAAACTTTCCGACAGATTTCATCGGCAACCAATTTTGCGTCATTATCTAGAACAATCACAAACTGTGGTTTTGTTTCTAAGCCTTGGGTGTGTTTTGGTCGTGGCAGCTCAACATCGCCAACTGCTTCTTTAATTGTTTTGGCAAATTTAATTGGTAAAGCAGTTTCAGCAACCACAATAATCTCATCTTGATTTTGCACATCTTTAGCGACTTTTACACCATCTGCAGTATGTGGGTCAATCAATCGCCCAGTCTCTTGATAGACTTTTTTGATGGCGTCTAAGCGATCTTGATGGGTGGACTTGCCAGAAATAAATCCATAATCTTGACGAATTTCATCCAATTTTTCATCTAATCTAAATCCTTCACCTTGCTTAACTTTGGTGAATAATTCAGCAACTTTTTCCCCATCTTTATTTAATAATGTATAAATAAACCGCTCAAAATTAGACGCTTTGGAGATGTCCATTGATGGGCTGGAAGTTACATAAGTTTTATTGCTTGGGCGTGGCTGATAGCTAGCTTTATCAAAGAATTCATGTAAAACATCATTTTCGTTGGTTGCAACAATCAATCTGTCAATGGGCAGCCCCATCATTTTGGCAATATGCCCAGCACAGACGTTACCAAAATTCCCTGATGGCACGCAAAAACTTACCTTTTGGTTATTATCTTTAGTGCTGGCAAAATAGCCTTTAAAATAATAAACGATTTGCGCTAAAATTCTTCCCCAGTTGATGGAATTGACGGTGCCTAAACTGTATTTAGCTTTAAACTCATGGTCTTCTTGCAAGGCTTTAACAATATCTTGGCAGTCATCAAACATGCCTTTAATAGCGATATTGTGAATGTTTTTATCATCTAGGCTGTACATTTGAGCGCGCTGAAATTCGCTCATTTTTCCATAAGGCGACATCATAAAAACTTCAATATTTTTCTTGCCTTTTAATGCGTATTCAGCGGCAGAACCTGTATCGCCTGATGTGGCGCCAATAATAGTAAGACGCTGATTTTTTTGATTTAAAACGTATTCAAAAGCATTACCTAAAAACTGCATGGCAATGTCTTTAAAAGCAAGCGTTGGGCCATTGGATAATTTTAATAAATAAATATCATGATATAATTTGTCCACGGGCGTAATGTCATCTGAGCCAAATACATCTTTGGTGTAAGTTTTATCAATTAGCTTTTTTAAATTTTCTTTATCAATATCTGTAGCAAATAGCTGCATAATCTCAAAAGCCAATTCTTGATAATTAAGAGAGCGCCATTTTGTTAGTGTTTTATCATCAATATTTGGATAATATTCAGGCAACATCAATCCACCATCAGGAGCAAGCCCCATTAATAACACATCACTAAATTGCATTTTTGGCGTGTTGCCACGAGTACTGACATAATACATACAAAACCTTCTTTGAAATAATGATTAAATTTTTTGTAGCAGCGCGTAATAAAAACCATCGCCACCATCAATAGTTGGTAAACATTGCCTGCCAATATCTTGAGCAAAACCCCAATCAGCGTTGATTTTTACTTCTTTGGCATTTGAATGTGTATTTAAAAAATTACTAATCTGTGTTTGATTTTCTGCTTTTAAGATGGAGCAAGTAATATACAACAAAAAACCACCCTTTGCCACGTTTTGCCATAAGTTTTCTAAAATTGCTTTTTGTAGTTGAACAATTTTTTTGATGTCGTTTTCTTGGCGTAATAGTGTAATGTCTGGATGTCGGCGAATCACACCTGTGGCACTACAAGGCGCATCTAGTAAGATGATATCAAAAGGTTGATTGCTTTTATAGGTGGTTGCATCAGCACTTTGGATGGTTAATTCTTTGTTGATTAAGTTATCAAAACCCAGACGCTGTACATTTTCAAAAACTCGTTTTAGGCGTTTTTCATCGTTATCAATCGCAGTTAAATGATAGTGATAGCCTTCAAGTTTTTCTAGCCAATGCGTTAATTTTCCAGCAGGGGCGCAGCAAGCATCCAGTAAGTTTAATGGTTGATTAGGTAATTCATCTTGCAGTAGCGCCAAAATATCTCCAGAAATTTGGGCGTGGATGTCCTGAATGGTAGTAAATCCAGCAGAAAAATTGGGTAAATTACCAATATTTTTGCCATCAATTTTAAAGGTTTTGGTGCTGGTTTTTTTATTTAAAACCTCTGTGTTGGTCTGAATGGATTGATGATGAATATTCTGTGCGTCTAAAAGCTTTTGATAATCATGATGACCAATTTTGGTTGTGTTGGCGCGAGTAAAAATTGGCGCAATTTGGCGTAAACTTTGCCCAAGTTCAAGGTATTGATGCGTCCAATCTTGCTTTAGTTGTTTGGCAAGCCAATTGGGTAGGCTATGATTTTTATTAATTTTTTTAAAATATTTATCGCGATTTTTGGCAACCTTACGTAGTATCGCATTTAATAGGCTTGCCCCGTATGGTTTTTTTAACTCTTTAATAGCTTCAACAGTTTGATTGATGGCGGCATAATCAGGCGTATTAAGATATAAAATTTGATACAAACCAATATTTAGACCAGATAATAACGAGTTATCAGTAATCGGATTTTCTACCAAGCTTTCACTGATACGGCACAAAGCCCACCATTGGCGAAGCGTACCAAGAATTAATTCGTGAGCAAAACCTTTGTCTGCGGGACTGACCTGTTTTAACAAATCATCAAAAAATGCCGATAAAGACTGTCCATTTTGAATATTGTCCAACCCGATAATGACTTGAGCTCGTGTAGAAAGTTTTTTTGAGTTTGAATTTTTTGTAAAATCAGTCATGACCATCACCACAATTGCCATTGAACACATCGCCGTCATTGACCTTATTTCCATTGGCGATTTCTAATGCGGTTACTGCTTTTGCCCCCGCCCACTGCATGGCGGTAATATTGATTAGATGTTGTGTGCCATCTGTACTTTTACCACACGCTACCAGCAATGTATTTTTGCCAACACTAGCGATGGTTCCCGCCTGCTCTTTGGTGGTTTGGTTTGGTTTGATGGGTTTGGCAGATAAAATTTTAACGCGCTCACCTTTTAAAAACGTATAAGCATTCAACGCTTGAATTGTGCGAAAAATCGTTTGCGCTGGCTGATTCCAATCAATTAGCCCTTCGTTGCTAGTGATTTTTTGAGCGTAATTTGCTTGTGTGTCATCTTGGGGTGTGGCATTTTTTTGATAGGTTGGCAAGTCAGATAAAACATCAACAATTGCCTTGCCGCCCAAAACTGCTAACTTATCATGCAGGCTTTCGGTGGTGTCTGTTTCATCGATGTTGCAGCTAACTTTATAGAGCATATCGCCTGTATCTAGTCCCAACGCCATCTGCATGATAGTAATGCCTGTTTGGTCATCACCTGCCAAAATTGCACGTTGAATTGGAGCAGCACCACGCCAACGCGGCAGTAGCGAAGCATGAATATTTAGGCAGCCTAATCTGGGAATGTTTAATACACCTTTAGGTAAAATAATTCCATAAGCTGCTACAATCATCACATCAGGACGATAAGCTGCTAATGTTTCACGTGAAACCTGACCTGTTTCGTGCTTTAAACTAAAACTGATTGGTTGTTCTACTGGGATTTGATAAGCTAGAGCCAGTTCTTTTACCGCAGAGGAGGTTAATTTTTGTCCACGTCCTGCCTTACGGTCTGGTTGAGTATAAACGGCAACAACTTCAATATTGAGCATTTCTTGGTTGTCTAGTAAGGCTTGCAATGCGGTTTTGGCGAAACTGGGTGTGCCTGCAAAAATTACTCTTAATTTGTCATTCATAAAAAAATTCTCTATCAAATAAACCCATTATAAATGGAAACCATTTTGGGCTAAAAAATCAGCATCTACGTTAGAACAATTATGCTGGTTTGAGATTAAGCGCTCTAGATAACGAGCTACTAAATCTACTTCTACATTGACTAAATGCCCAATTTGCCAGTGTCTGGCGATGTTGGTAAGATTTGCGGTGTGTGGAATGATGTTTAAGCAAACTAGGTTTTGGCTGGGTTTGATGGCATTTGTGGTTAAACTGATGCCATCTAGGGTAATGGAGCCTTTGTCTGCCGTATAGCGCATTAGTTTGTCAGGGATTTGAATTTCTATATAAATAGAACGTGCATCTTTGCTAAGTTTTATGATTTTTCCCACACCATCTACATGACCTGCAACAATATGTCCGCCAAAACGTGTTGTTGGCAACATGGCTTTTTCCAAATTAACTGTATCGCCAATTTGCCAATGTTTTAGAGCAGTTTTATTTAGTGTTTCACGTGAAACATCAACAGCGTAATTTTTTCCATCAACCGCTACAACCGTCAAGCAAATCCCATTAGACGCAATAGAATCGCCAAGTTTTACGTCACTAAAATCCATATCAGGTGCGTAAATGGTCAAACGAATATCGCCACCTGTGGGTGTGATGGCAGCGATTTTACCTGTATTTTCAATGATGCCTGTAAACATATTAATTCACTGTGTTAAATTTTCACATTATACAGACTTTCATTTTATTTTTGATAAAAATTGAATGGAGTTCTTGAATTTATTCTACCTCTACACCAAAAAATTGACACAATTGTAATAATGTACGTGGAACTGGTCGATATTCAAAACCAATTTTCCAACCATCTTTGGTTTTGGCTAGTGCAAATAATAAGACGCTATTTGCCGATTGTGTGGGTGTGTATGTATCATCATAAAACGTTTCACCATTTTGTTTGATGATAATTTTGATTGGCGTATCAATTGCAGCATTTTCATGACTGGCTGTTAATAAAAGATATGAAACATCATCATCTTGTTTGTTCAAATCACAGTAAAAATTATCAATAGCATCTGTGTTATTTAATACAATTGTGTCATTTGAAGTGTGGGTTTGTCCATAAAAAATAATATCACCATCATGACGCACTTTTTTATTGGCGGTTAATCGCCAAAGCACACTGTCTATAAAGCAAGTGGCGTAAACTTGAATCTCAATCTGACCAACAAAAATAGATTTGGGTTGTTGGTTATTTTGTGTATGAGCTGGTATCTTGGTTGATGCTTCTGCAGGTAAGGTTGATGAGTGTTTTTGCGATTGTGGCTGACTTTTTAGTTGTATGTAGATACTTTTATCATCTTTCTTGATATCAAATAATCCGATGGCAGCAATCAGTTCAGAAAATTTTTTATAACCATGTTTTTTGGTATCAATATTTGGATAGTTTTTCTGTAATTGACTGCTAAGATAGCTTAAATTTATCCAATCATCTTTGCTTTGAGTATTTTCCTGAATAATTGCTGTGATGGCATCAACTAAAGCTTTGTCGTTTTGCAAAATTTTGGTGCTGGATTTTGTAGCGATGACTTGACCATGTTTTTTCTCTTTAAGACCGATATAAATCGCCGATGATTCACGCAAAATATCAAAAACATCTAATTTTTCAATGATGTCAATAAATTTGGAATATCCATATTGTTTTGGGCTGATGTGAGCGTATTTTTTCTTCCATTCTTGCCCAAATGTTCCATAATTTAACCAATTCCCCTTTTGTTTGGGGGTGTTTGTGATGATGTCTTTTAAGGCATTTATTAGTTTGGTGTCATTTTTTAATTTTTCACTACTCCATGGTTCCGCGGTTTTTGAGTTTTCTTTGATTGGTTGCTGAGTGTTTATTAATGATTCTACCAAGAAAAATTCATCACAAGCTGTTTGTAGTGATTTGACTGTCGTTTGTTTACCAAAACCAAACACTTTGATGTCATTTTTGCGAATTCGTAAAGCAAGACTAGTAAAGTCACTATCAGATGAAACTAAACAAAAAGCATCGTATTTGTTGCTATGCAATAAATCCATTGCTTCAATGACAAGTGCAATGTCGGTGGCGTTTTTGCCTTTAACGTAAGCAAACTGCTGCATGGGGTCAATGGCGTATTGCAAAATTGCCTCTTGCCAGCCAGATAAATTGGTTTGGCTCCAGTCACCATAAATCTTTTTTAAGGTGATGGTACCAAATTCGCTGATTTTATTTAAAATTGCACCAATATTTTTACTAGAAGCGTTATCGCCATCAATCAAAACTGCTATATTGTTTAACATCATAAATCTCTTCCTAATTTATTTTAAACTCAGTTAGCTTATGAACACTCCACCAGCCACAAGCCATCTTTGTGACGTTTGACCAGCTCGGGTGTGTGGATATTGTCATGAAATGTTGGTTGGTTGTCTATGTCACAACTGCTTAATATTGCTGATAAAAGTTGATATTTGACTGCATAATTCATATTTTGCCCGCCCACCAACGTTGCTGTAACCATACCAATCACTTGACCATTTGCCAATAATAACGGACTACCACTAGAGCCGGGCTGTGTTGGTGCAGTAAACTGCAAAAAACGAATGTCATTATACATGCCCATAAGTCCAGCGATGTTGCCTGTATTGACCTGCAGTTGGCTGGAAATGGATGCTAGCGGAAAACCCATCGCAATGATTGATTCACCAAGCAATGGTCGCTGACCTGTTTGTAAAGATAAACTGACAGTTAATGGCATATCAACTTTTAATACCGCCGTATCACTGCCTTGGTCGCTCATCACTACAAAAGCCTGAAGTGTTGGTTTTCCTTGCTGATGTAGTAAAATTTGATTTGCACCTGCAATCACATGATGACAGGTTAACAAATGATGATTGTCTATTGCAAAAGCTGTTCCAGTCCATAGATTGTTAGTTTCTTGTTCATAGTTATCATTGTTTTGTGGATTTTTTGGAAAATTTTCATTCAATTCTGTTTGAACATACTTATTTAAAGAAGACAAAGATAAGTTGGAATATTCACCACGAGCCCGGCACTTATATTGTCCATTTTTTTGATAAATTTCTAGAACGATGGCAGTTTTGATGTGTCTTTGGTTGATAATAATTTGATGAGTGATGGTGTCATTAATGATTAAATCAAATGATGAAAGTTCCGCTGCTGGCATTGCCAAGTTAGGATTGTGATATGTATAAACAATGAATTCTAAACGAGTTATTTCGTAATTTAAAACTTTATTTAAATCCAATTTCCAGGTTGATTGATGAAAACTTGCCCAATTTTGCGTTGTTTCTAAATAAGCGGGTTGAATTTTGGCATGATATTGATTGTCTGTAGCCAACCAAACCATACCAATGGTTTGCCCAAATGCTAAATTTGCATTGGTAATTTTTACAACAAGCTGATTATTATTTAGGGCAGTATTTCCACCAAGTGGTAAAATCATAACATCCTCCTATGAGTGGATAATTATCATAACACAAAAAAACCGCCAAAAAATTGACGGCTTTTTTAAAGAATGGAATTAAAGATAAGGTAAGATTGCAGGAATCAGGTCATTAAATGTGCGACCGCTGGCATTTTCGCCAATGGCGTGCATTTTCCATTCACCATTATGACGATATAATTTTGCCATAATCATTGCCGTATGCGTGCCTTGAGCGGATAAATTATAACGAGCAATTTCACTACCACCTTGAGCATTTAAAATACGGCAATAGGCATTGGCAACCGACGCAAAGGATTGCCCAGTAAAACTATTTACAGTAAACACTAATGTTTGCACGTTGGTAGGAATGCGTGATAAATCAACGCTAACCACTTCATCATCACCATCGCCTTGACCAGTGCGATTATCACCTGAATGCATGATGGAGCCATCTTTGGAATTTAGTTGACCAAAATACACCACATCAACAGGTTGTTTATTGGTGTCAAATAAGATGCAAGACGCATCCAAATCAATGCTGGCTGAATTGGCTGCACCACCAAATAGACCACTTAAAAAACCGCCAGATTTTGCACCAGCAACGTCCCAACCCAAACCCATTTTGATTTGATTAAGTGATGTACCCGCCTCTTTTTCCAGAGAAATTTTTTGACCTTTTTGCAGATTAACTGACATAATTTTAACCTCTTAATTAATAAAAAAATAAAAAATTACAAAATACCACCAAGTAGACCGCCACTGTTACTGCTGCGACCACCTGAATTAGTGCCTAAAATGCTGTTTAGCCAACCTTTGTAATTATCGCGATTGCGTGAACAAAGCACTACTTTGCCTTGACCTGAAAATTTTAATACCATGCCTTCGCCACTGGTGACAGAATTGATGATATTGCCAAGAAAACCACGATTTTTATTGACGGATGCCGATAATGAGTATTCAAGATTACTATCCCAACAAACCACATGACCATTGTCAATTGTAACGGGTTTACCGCGTTCTACTTGCAGTTCAAACAATGAGCCAAAACCAGAGACAACAACTTGTCCAGTACCTTGGGTCTGCATCACCATAAATCCGCCAGTATCACCAAACATGGCTCCACCAAGATTGGTTTGAATTTTAGCTTTTAAATCCATACCCGAGGTTCCAGCCACAAAAGCACCATCAGATAAGGTGTATTGCACTGCTCCAACGTCTAAAATCATCATATCACCATCAAGTGTTGGTGCAAGCAAACAGTCACCACTGCCACGTACTGCTTCAATACGCTGTTGAAACAAAGATTCGTCATTGGCAAAACGTCGCATTAATGCTTGCATGATACCGCCTTGAAGTGTTCCTTGTAAATCCAAGTTATCTTCCATCATTACCATGGCGTTGGCTTCACAAAATATCGATTCACCCTGTCTTAAATGACAATGCAAGAAAGGCTCAATCCCTCCAACAAGTGAAAAATTTGGCATGACTATTTTCTCCTTTTGTTAATAAAATGATTGAATAAATTAACGATTAAATAACCGGCTTAACAAACCACCCAAACCTTGTCTTGTATTTTGGTTTAAAGGCGATTGAGATGATTGATTATTAAATATATTTTTAATTTGTGTTAGCCATATTGGAAATTCTGTCAAAAGCATTTCATATAATTGTTCATCAGGCATGCTGTCTATTCTATCTAAAGCAAAAAAGTTGCAATTATCTACAATCCTGCCTTGCATGGTATCTAATTTTTCCAACACACCATAATTGTAACCACCAATGCCAACAAATTGCCAAAATATTGGTAAGTTGGATGCTTTAGTTAAAATATTTTGCATTTGTCGTGAGCTGCCTACGCCACCATCAGAGATAAATAATACATAAACGGGCAAAACTTCTTTTTTATAGTAATCTATCACGGCTTGTATGGCAGGGATTTCTTCATTGATTCTGGAACCAACTTGCCAAAGATGATGACCGCCTTTGGTGGTTTTTACAAAATCATTAACATTTTGCAGGGTTACCTCATCTAAGCGTGTTGTGTGTTGAGCAAATGCCCAGCATTCAAAACTACCATCATCATCAAAATTAATGGCTAATGGCATCAAACGATTGACGACTTTTTGCACATCCCCATTATTGTATTGCCAAGCCATAGAACCCGATGCGTCTAGCACTAGCGCGACCTTGGCTTGTACATTCAGCAAATTCTTCTTTTCTAAGGTAATGAGTGATTTTTTAGTCAAATCAATAATACTTTGATTGTTGGTTTTGCTGGCTTTTTCTAGAGATAATTTTTTCTTTAAATCAAGAGAACTAAGGGAAGTTTTTAAAGGCGTTGTGGTTTTTAGTGGTGTAGGATTTATAGAGATATCATCAGCAACAGTTGCCCCAAAATGTTCTACCAATCGCTGCAATCCATCAGAAAAACCTTGACCAATAGCCCCAATTCGCCAACCATCTTTTTGGTAGATTTGTAGCAGCATCAAAGCTTTCTCATCAACAAGTTCTTTGGGATAAAAAGTGAGCGTTTTTCCATTTGTCGTTATGGTTGCATGAAGGTTGGTTAAGTCTTTAATATCACCTTCACCATTAATCACTGCTGTTAACATCAATGTATGAATGCGATTGGGTAGTGTGGATAAATTTAATACAAATGTTGTTTGGGCGTTGTGATGATTGATTAATTGAACCGAACCACATGGTGTAACAGGCTGATTATAAAAAGTCATATAATCATCACTGATAAGTTGTTGTTGGGAATTCAGCCCAAAAACTGACACATCGCATATTTTATTTGACGTGTGAGAAACTGTGAGCGTTAGATGATTGTCAAATCCCAAGCTATTTAATGAAAGTTTTTGACCTTTAACCAGTTGCATACACTTATTCTTTTAGAAAAATAGGCAAACCCAAAATGTTTGCCTATTTGGTGATTTAATTTAAATTTATCATTAAAACTAAACAGCAACACCGTATGAGCCTGCCAAGGGACCAAGTCCGCCAGCAAAGCCTTGACCAACAGCGCGGAATTTCCATTCACCATTATGTCTGTACAGTTCCCCAAAAATCATCGCTGTTTCGGTACTGCTGTCTTCAGACAAATCATAACGAGCTACTTCAGTGCCACCTTGGGCATTTACGATGCGGATATAAGCATTGCCAACTTGTCCAAAATTTTGGTTGCGAGCTTGACCATCATAAATCACAGCACAAAATACTACTTTGGCAACATCAGCAGGTACTCTAGTTAAGTCTACTTTAATTACTTCATCATCGCCACTGCCTTCGCCAGTGCGGTTATCGCCAGCATGTTCAACAGAACCATCAGCAGATTTTAAATTGTTAAAAAAGATAAAATCACTGTCAGCACGAACTCGACCTGATTCATTGACCAAAAATGCTACCGCATCCAAGTCAAATGCTTGACCATCAGTTGCACGTGGATTCCAGCCCAAGCCAACAGTCATTTGAGCAAGGCTAGGTGCTTCTTTGCTTAGGTTGACGTTACCGCCTTTGGTTAAACTAATTGCCATAACAAAATCCTTAAATAAAAATGTCCAAAAAAATGAACGTGGATAAAAAAATACTCACGTTCACTATAGCAAATTTAACTCTCCAATTCATGCATAGTTTGTTAAGTTATGTATCAGCATTGTTGTTGCTCTCATTTTTGCGATATTGAATAGAAGCAATGACAGATGCAACAATAAAGGCAATGCCAATCAATCCAGTAACAATTTCAGGTATGTGAAATTTCATAGAAAGTAACATGATAATTGCCAATGCACCAATGGCGTAGTGAGCACCATGTTCTAGATATACAAATTCATCCAATGTGCCTTTTTCCACCAAAAAAATGGTCATAGACCGCACAAACATTGCCCCAATTGCCAAGCCTAACATGATGATAACCACATCATTGGTGATGGCAAATGCCCCAATAACACCATCAAAACTAAAAGATGCATCCAATACTTCTAGGTATAAAAACCCAGCAATTCCGCCTTTAGCAATAGCGCCAGCGACTTCATTACCATCAACTTCCTTTTCGTCATCATCGCTTTCTAACAAATTAGACAAAATGTTTACACCCATATAAACCAAAACACCCCAAACCCCTGCCATAAATACAACAGATTTTAAGGCATCATCAACCCAAGTTAATGAAATCATCAATGTAATGAGTGCAACAAATACGCTCATAGCATCTACTTTGCCAAGACGAACTAAGCGTTTTTCAAGCCATTCAAACCAATGAATGTCCTTATCATCAAATAAAAAATTTAAAAAAACCAGCAATAAAAACATACCCCCAAAAGCAGCAATTTCAGCGTGATGAGAGATGAGTTTTTCAGAATATTCTTTGGGGTTGTTGAGTGCTAATTGTACCACTTCATACATACCCATATCAGCGGTTACTGATACTATAACAATAGGAAATACCAGTCGCATGCCAAACACGGCAATAAGCATACCAACCGTTAAAAAAATAGTTTTCCAAAATTTATCCCAGTTTTTTAAGACCGATGCATTAACCACTGCATTATCAAAGGACAAGGATATTTCCATTAATGCTAAAACTAGCGTAACAAATAGAGCAGAAAATATCGCTGTAACACCACCATGCGTATATCCCCAATACGCTGCTGCCATCAAGGCAGCTGTTGTAAAGACAATATCAAAATAAAAATGTTTTAGATTTTTCATTAACAATTCCTAAAAACAGAAATTAAAAAAGTGATAATGAAATTACCACTTTTTTAAAAATAATACAATGTAAATTCGGCAAGTTAGCTGATTTGAATACCGTATTGGTGACACATTGCTGCCAAACCTCCACTATAACCTTGACCAACTGCACGAAATTTCCATTCGCCATTATGACGATACACTTCACCAAAAACCATCGCGGTCTCCACGGAGTAATCTTCAGCTAAATCAAAACGGACAACTTCCACACCTGTTACCTCATTGACAACGCGAATAAACGCATTGGAAATTTGACCAAAATTTTGTCCACGGGCTGTTGCATCATGAATCGTAACTGTGATGGCGATTTTGTCAATATCAGGAGAAACTCGTGATAAATCTACTTTAATCACTTCGTCATCACCATCACCTTGTCCTGTGCGGTTGTCGCCAGCGTGTTCAACCGAACCATCAATGGATTTTAATTGATTGTAAAAAATAAAATCATGGTCGCCACGCACTTTGCCATTTTGAGTTAATAAAAAAGCGCTTGCGTCTAAGTCAAATGCTTGACCTGAAGTAACGCGTTCATCCCAACCTAATCCAATAAGCATTTTGGTTAATGAAGGGTCAGTTTTAGAAAGTGATAAATTACCACCTTTATTTAATGAAATTGCCATAAATAGCACTCCTTAAAACAGTAAAATTGCGCCTTAAAATTTATCACACTCATTAAGTCATGACAAGCATTAATGAGCAGTTAGTTTTTGATATTTAATCAAAAGTTCATCTGGAGTTTCGGGGTGTTTTGGGTCTTTTGGAATACAGTCTACAGGACAGATTTCAACGCATTGAGGCGTATCAAAATGCCCAACACATTCAGTGCACAAACTAGGATTGATTATATAAATATCGTCACCAGCACTAATGGCTTCATTAGGACAAGTAGGTTCACATACATCACAGTTGATACAATCTTCAGTAATTTTTAATGCCATTTTTAAACCTATTTTAGCGTGTAAATTTTTTCTTAAAAGCCGTCAGCACAGAAGGCGGCACAAATTTTGAAACGTCGCCACCAAGTTTGGCAACCTCACGTACTAAAGTCGATGAGATAAAGGAGTATTCTTGAGAAGGTGTTAAAAAAACTGCCTCAAATTCTTCGTCAAGACTGCGATTCATGTTTGCCAGCCCAAATTCATATTCAAAATCGGAAACTGCACGTAGTCCTCGAATGACTGCTTGAGCCTTTTGTTCTTTGGCAAAATCCACCAAAAGCCCTTCAAACCCAACAACGGAGACACAAGGATTTTCTATAAAAATTTCTTGAACGAGTTTGATGCGTTCATCTAAACTAAACAGGGGTTTTTTGTGGTGTGCAAACGCCACTGCAATCACGACTTCATCAAAGATTTTAAGTGAACGATTAACTAAATCAATATGACCATTCGTAATAGGGTCAAATGTTCCAGGATATAAAGCTTTTTTTGAAGTTGTTTTAATAGACATATTTATTTAAAAATTAGATAGAACAAGTTATGCTAACAAATTTTGAAAAGTTTTAAAACCAGTTTGTGTTTTTACTAAAAAAATAAAATTAAAAAAAGCTTGACATTATTTTAAAAACTTATATAATACGCAGCACTAACCTTGGGTGGTTAGCTCAGTTGGTAGAGCGTCTGCCTTACAAGCAGAGGGTCAGCGGTTCGAATCCGTTACCACCCACCAGTTTTGATTGACCTTAGCAGCGGTAGTTCAGTTGGTCAGAATACCGGCCTGTCACGCCGGGGGTCGCGGGTTCGAGCCCCGTCCGCTGCGCCACTTTACTGGGATTTCCAGTTTGTACCCCAAACAATATTTGTTTGGGGTTTATTTTATTTGATTTTTTATAATATTGTGTTATGCTATTCAGACTAGGTAAACTAGACAATCGCTGAATTTTTTAATTTAGAGGAAAGTCCGGGCTACACAGGGCGACGTGCTAGCTAACAGCTAGGAGGCGTAAGCCTACGACCAGTGCAACAGAAAGTAAACCGCCATTTATGGTAAGGGTGAAATGGTGAGGTAAGAGCTCACCGCATGACTGGCAACAGTTCATGGCAAGGTAAACTCCACGTGTAGCAAGACCAAATAGGTATCCAATTAGGTTGCCCGCCTAGGATACGGGTAGGTTGCTCGAGCACATCAGTGATGATGTGCCCAGATGAATGATTGTCCACGACAGAACCCGGCTTATCGGTTTACCTAAATATAAATCAATTTTTTTAAATTGTTTTAGTAATCAATTGGTTATAAAAAACTCAAATTTTTTATTGACAATTTTGTTTTTGATTTATATAATTCGCATCCTAAATTGGCGATGTAGCTCAGCTGGTTAGAGCGCACGACTCATAATCGTGAGGTCAAGAGTTCAAGTCTCTTCATCGCCACCAACCTATAAGGTTTCTTTCAAATTTAAGATTGACTTTTTTTGGATTTACTTTATAATGCCTACTTCAAGTTGAAGTAAAATAATTAAAAAAATAGCTTGACAAATTAACTTTTCATAGTAAAATAGTCAGCCTTAACACCAGATGATGGGTTAAACACTTTTTAAAAACAAATTAAGAAC
>CAKAQU010000019.1 GCA_916720335.1 uncultured Moraxella sp.
TTGATTGATTTTAAAGCATTTTATAATTTACATTTTATAAATGATATAGAAACAACCATTTTAATCAAAATTAATTTGATATCAATTTGAGATTTGTCATTTAAACCCATCTAACTATTTTAAATTAGATGGGTTTTATTTATTGTGAATAACAATATTTTACAGCGAATAAATTATCACAATTTAGTGAATTATAGTTTTTATTTTATCATAATTTATCAGGGGAGTATTTATGAAAAATATTGCGGTCATCTCTTTGTTTATTTTATTGAATGCTTGTGCAATAAAACAACCTGAAATTATTCAAAAAAATCGTCCTACACATTGGGCAAAAATTATTAAAGCTGATGCCAACTTACATCAAGTAGATAATCTTTTGTATCGTAGCGAACAACTTATTGATGATGACAAAAAAACCATTGAGCAGTTGGGTATAAAAACCATTATTAATTTAAGGTATTTTGACCGCAATGATAATGAGCAATTATTTAAAGGTCAATCCATCAAATTAATCAACAATCCTATTTTAACTTTTAAGGCGAAACCATCTGATATTGCCAAGGCTCTACACACTATCAAACAAGAACAAAAGCACGGTTCAGTTTTACTACACTGTTATCACGGGGCTGACCGTACAGGCATTGTAACAGCAATGTATCGGATAATTTATCAAAACTGGACAATTGAAGATGCTCGCCAAGAAATGAAAAATGGTGGCTTTGGCTATCACAGCGTTTGGAAAAATTTAGATAATTTATTAAGTCAGGATGGCGTCAATAAAGTCAAAGCTGAATTGGAAAAATTAGAGCATCATCAATAACCGCTCATCTATTTTAAGAACAACTCAACCCAGTTTATATTGAGATTTTGTCAAATTGTTAAATTTATTCACAACAAAACCAATCTTTATAAAGTTTGATATCAGATTTTAATCTTTGGCTTAATGTTTTTATTGAATTTACAATTTATTGATTTTATTTTAATTTTTTACAATTAAACCGTTTTAGATAAATTAAGGTATTTTTGGTATTTTGGTAAATTATCATGATTTTATCAACCAAATCCGCTAAAATTAACCATTCTTTCTTATTGAAATGACATAACTATGCACATTATTTATTTACATGGACTAGATTCTAACCCAGATGCCACTAAAGCTGTTATCACCAGTGATGCAGCTAAAATTCATAACATTCAAACACATCGCCCCAATCTAAATTGCGCGCCAGAACAGGCTTTAGCAAAAATTTTGCAATTAATACAAAACTACCCAAATTCTGTACTGATTGGTTCATCGCTTGGTGGATACTTTGCAAGCCTAGTCAGTGATATAACTGGCAGACCTGCTATTTTACTCAATCCAAGCATTCGTCCTGACTTAAGCTTTCAAAGATTTTTGGCGGATAACTTTCACTCAAAAACCCTTAATCCTGACAGCGTCATCTATACTACCGTTTATGGTTGGCAGATTTTATACCAAGATTTATCATGGTTTAAAAAACACCCCATTCAAGTAAATTACCCCAATAAAATCAAAGTATTATTAAAAATGGCGGATGAACTATTGCCCAGTGAAAAAACGGCTCAATTTTTTCTTGCTAAAGGTGCGGAGGTCTTTTGTCAAGAAGGTGGCGACCACCGCTTTAGTGATTATGATGTGCAAGTTGATACAGTGGTCAATTTAGTTAAACAGCTTTTATCATAACGGTTATTTGATAGTTTTTTAATTTATCTTGATTTATCGGTACAATATGAGGCAATTTTTTTTTAAATTGACCTAGTTTTAGAATATTTGTGATAATTTATAGTTAATAAAATTTTGAGTGAATAGATAAGACAATGACGCATTACACTGCACAAAATTTAGAAGTTTTAGAAGGTTTAGATCCTGTTCGTCGCCGACCTGGAATGTATACTGACACCACAAGACCCAACCATCTTGCTCAAGAGGTCATTGATAATTCAGTTGATGAAGCCTTGGCAGGCTTTGCAAAGAATATTTGCGTAACTTTGCACGCGGATGGCTCATTATCAGTTTTGGACAATGGGCGTGGTATGCCAACTGATATCCATCCAGAATTTGGGCAATCTGGCATTGAGCTGATTTTGACACGCCTGCACGCTGGTGGTAAATTTAGCACAGACAATTATGCTATTTCTGGCGGACTGCATGGCGTAGGTATCAGCGTTGTAAACGCCCTATCTAGCCGTGTTGAAGTTACTGTTTGGCGAGATGGTCAAGAATATACCATGGCTTTTGAGCATGGAAACGTTGTTAGTCAACTCACCAAACAAGAAGCACAGCGCAAAAAACAACGCGGCACCCAAGTGCGATTTTGGGTGGATGGTCGTTATTTTGACAATCCCAAATTTTCCATCAAAGCGCTTAAACACACCCTAAAAGCCAAAGCGGTGCTGTGTGCAGGGCTAAAAATTGATTTTGTTAATGAAAATATTGATGATAATGAAGCCAACTTATCCCAAAGTTGGCAATACAGTGATGGGGTTATCGAATATTTAACCGAGCAAACCAAACAAGCCGAACTTTTGCCCAGTACGCCATTTTATTTTAATCAAGAACCAGCCAAAGGAGAACGAGGCGGGGCAACATTTGCCATCGCTTGGCAGGAAGATTCAGGACTACCCATCCAAGAAAGTTATGTTAATCTCATTCCAACCAGTCAAGGCGGCACTCATGTCAATGGTCTTAGAACAGGTATTTTAGAGGCTTTGCGAGAATTTTGCGATTTACACAATCTATTGCCGCGCAGTGTGCGTTTAACCGCTGAAGATGTTTGGGATGGTGTGTGCTACATTCTGTCATTAAAATTTGCCGAACCACAATTTAGTGGACAAACCAAAGAACGGTTATCCAGTCGTGAAGCAGCTCCTTTGGTGCAAACGCTTGCCAAAGATAGTTTTAGTTTGTGGCTACATCAAAATCCTGATACTGCTAAAGCCATTGCCGAACTTGCCATTACCAAAGCCAACAAACGCCTAAAATCTGCCCAAAAAGTTGCTCGTAAAAAAGTGGTACAAGGACCTGCCCTGCCCGGAAAACTTGCTGATTGTAAGGGTGATTTAAAAGATGGAGCAGAACTGTTTTTAGTTGAGGGTGATAGCGCTGGCGGCAGTGCCAAACAAGCACGCGACCGCCATTATCAGGCAATTTTGCCACTGCGAGGTAAAATTTTAAATACCTGGGAGGTTTCTGCAGATACCGTCTTATCCAGTCAAGAAATTCACGATATTGCGATTGCGATTGGTGTAGACCCAGGCAGTGATGATTTATCTGAATTGCGTTATGAAAAAATCTGCATTTTAGCCGATGCTGATAGTGATGGATTACACATCGCAACACTAATTTGCGCACTATTTGTTCAACATTTTTCAGCATTGGTAGAAGCAGGTCATCTGTATGTTGCAATGCCACCTTTATATCGAATTGATGTAGGCAAAGATGTTTATTACGCTTTAGATGAAGATGAGCTAAAAGTGATTCTAAAAAAAGCTAAAAATAAAAAACCACAAATCACTCGTTTTAAAGGTTTGGGTGAAATGAATGCCGAACATTTACGAGAAACAACAATGAATCCAGATACCAGACGGCTGGTGCAATTAGATTTGGATGACATTTCACACACCAAAGCCGTGATGGACATGCTACTTGCCAAAAAACGAGCTGCTGACCGTAAAAACTGGCTAGAAACCAAAGGTGATTTAGCACAAATCTAAACAACAGATAGGCAATTATCATGCAGCATTTAAGTTTGCCGCCGAACGTCCCAAAACGTGGTGGTGGTGTTTTAATAAAAAAAATTGCTAGTTACATCAATCAGTTAACTGGCTGGAAAGCAGTGGGCAGTTTGCCAAACATTTCCCAAGCTGTGTTAATTGGGGTACCACATACATCTAATTTTGACGGTGTTTTTGTTCTGCCGCTTTTGGTTGAAATGGACATTCAATTGACTATTTTAGCTAAAAAACAATTGTTTTATGTGCCAATTTTAGCTAATTTTTTACGCAAAATGGGCGCAGTTCCAATTGACCGTGATAAAAAAGGGTCGGTTTTGGGGGCAAATATTGAACGTTTTGCCAGCAAACGTCCATTATTTTTAGCGTTAGCTCCTGAAGGCACTAGAAGTTATACCAACTCTTGGAAAACTGGATTTTATTATCTGGCATTAAATGCTCAAGTACCCATCATTCCTGTGGCAATTGATTATGGTAAAAAACAGCTTCATTTTATGTCGCCTTTTTATCCTAGTGGCGATATTGAAAATGACTTACCAAAAATTTATCAATATTATCAAGGTGTTGTTGCCAAGCATCCCAAAAATGTTTCCAAACCTTTACAAGATTTAATGTCATGACAACTCAGTTTTATATTTTAAAAGATAGAAATTTGATTGGCACAAACAACTTAATGGACAATCGGGCATTTGCTTATGGCGATGGTTTTTTTAGCACACTGGGTGTTAAAAATGGCAAAATTTTATGGCAAAACCAGCATCAAGCACGAATCCATTTTAGCGCCAAGCAATTTTTATTGGATATTGATATTACAGTCGTCATGGCGAGTTTGCAGCTGCTTGCCAAAAAAATCACTGAAGGCACTCTAAAAATCATCATTACTCGCGAAAATCAAAACATCAGTGGTTACGGTTTTGATACCAATCATCCACTTATTTTTATCAAAAGCATCGCCAGCAATATTTACCAACATCTGGATTTTATTGGTGATTTTCCCATACAAAAAGATGGGCAGGCGTGTATTTGCAATCAAAGTCTTGGTATTCGAGCATCTAGATTTGGTGGCATCAAACTTATCAGCAGTCACGAACAAGTTTTTGCTCGCCACGAGTTTTTAATCAAACAACAGTCCAATCCAAAACTGAGTGAAGCACTGGTAAAAAACACCCACAATGACATCGTCAGCGGTACCAGCAGTAACGTTTACTATCAATTGGATAATCGCTGGTATACACCTTTTGTGCGAGCATCTGGTGTTAATGGCGTAGTACGACAAAGATTACTAACCAATGGTAAAATCTCTAAACGCATTTTTAGTGATGGTGATTTATCTAACATTACAGCTTTATTTTTTAGTAATGCCGTTAAAGGCATCATCCCTATAAACAAACTTTGGATAAATGCCAATGACGTCATCTTTTTGGATACTTTGGCAGTAAAAAACGCGTTATAACCAACTCATCAAACAGCGATACATGTAAACATGCAAAAATTGATTCCGCCAATGTTAAATGGAGTGAGTGCCAGCACATTATATTTGGAAAAAATCACCAATCCACCTGCAACAATTTTTGAATTTTTATGTCAAAAATTTTCCCATATTGATAAAACCATTTGGCAAATGCGATTTTTAAATCGTTTAATTTTTAACCAAGAAGGCAAGGCTCTAACTTTAGACTCACCCTATCAGCATGGTGTCTTTATTTATTATTATCGAGAAGTTAAAGATGAAATTGTTGTTCCGTTTGATTATCAAATAATTTTTGAAAATCATGAAGTTATCGTGGTGGATAAACCCCATTTTTTGCCCGTTACACCCTCTGGTCGTTATGTAAGCCAGACACTTTTAACACGACTAAAGCATGATACTAAAAATCCAGATTTATCGCCTATTCACCGCTTAGACAAAGAAACAGCTGGGCTAATCTTAATCAGCAAAAACCCACATACTCGAGGCGCCTATCAAACATTGTTTAGCCAACACAAAATCAATAAATTGTATCATGCGATTGCACCTTTTAAGGCAGAGCTGACCTTCCCTCAGACAATCGCTTTACATTTACAACGTGGTACGCCGTTTTATGTCATGCAAATCAGCCCTGAAAAAGAACCCAACTCTTTTACTCAAATTAGCATAATCAAACACAATGATAAATTTGCCAAATATCAACTAATTCCCACTACAGGTAAGCTGCACCAGCTTAGAGTGCATATGAATCATTTAGGTATCGCCATCAAAAACGATGGGTTTTATCCAGAAATTTTCCATAAAGCTGGTGATGATTTTAGCAGCCCCTTGCAACTACTTGCCAAAGAATTGGTTTTTTGCGACCCAATTAGTCAAAAATTACATCATTTTTATTCAAAACAAGCGCTGCATTTACCCTAATCAAGTTAAGCATTAATTACTGTTTTGCTGTGGTTGCCACAAAAAATTTTTGATGTTTATCATCAACCACCACATCCACTTCATCAGTTGCTTCCAAATAATCATTGACATTATTGCTAAATATTGTATTTTGCTTGGTGTTTTTGATGATGTCGTAGGCAATATCTATCAAACCAGATACTGCTTGCACATAACAGCTTAGCGCCCTATCACTAATGCTGGTAAACTCTCCATCAAATGATACTTTAGCGCGTAGTTCGCCATCATAAGGGTCTAGTTCTAAATTACCATAGCCTATTTTCATGTTTGCCTGACTAGTTTCCACCATAGTTTGAGCATAGTGATACGTTGGAATGCTTTCTTCAATTACTCCAAACAAAGTAACTAATTGATTGGATTCATTAATGCGAAAAATACACGTCCAATCTTGATTATTTTTATCTGTAAATCCCAAAATCAAATGATGAGTACGACTGGCGTTTTCACTAGGTGGGCGATGGTCATAACGCCAGCCTTGATCATCAAGCCACGTTTTAATTCGATTAGTGATTGGCAACTGGTGAGCCTCATCTGCAGATGGTTTATTTTGCGATGCATGTAAAGTATCTGGTAGAATATCCGTTTTATTAGGCTTAGGTAAGTAGCGATGTTCATTATTTTTTGGGCTTAACCAAAAAAATCGAGTAAAAAATTGTTTTAATTTTTCTAACATAAATCAAGTACTTCTATTCTTATCTTTTCGCCCAATAGCATAACAAAAATTTAGGAGCATGACTTAAATTTTGTTGATTCTTTACCAAATTTTATCTTTTTTAACAAAAATTTTGATATGATTAACATTTTGCAGTGGATTGTATAATTTATGACGGATACAGATGAGAAATCTTTGTTGGTTTTGGATGATTTAAGCGTACAACGAGGTGAATTTATTCTTTGCCAGGAACTTAATTTTAATTTGAAACCAGGTGATATTTGTCATTTAATTGGTGAAAATGGTTTGGGAAAAACCACCCTATTTAACCAAATTGCAGGACTTTTACCAACACAAACTGGTTTAATTAAAAAATCACCTTTAGTATATATTTCTCATCAGTTAGGTATTAGCGCCGATTTGACGGTTTATCAAAATTTAGCATTTTTATTGTCAATATATGATGTGGATTACCATCAAGATATTTTAGATAAAGCTTTGGACGATGTTGGTTTGTGGGGGCTTGGTGAAACGCCTAGCAGTCAGCTTTCAGCAGGTCAGACCAGACGCATTGGTTTGGCAAGGCTTTTTGTCATGACGCCAGAGCATGCTCCGCTTTGGCTGCTTGATGAACCTTTAACCGCTTTAGATAAAAACATGACTGCACAAATAGAAGACCGAATGCAAGCGTTTGCCAAACTCGGTGGCGCCATACTAACAACCAGTCATCAGACGATTCAAGGAACAACTATGACGATAAATTTAGCGGATTTTGCTCTATGAATCATGGAATTTATCAACAAATTTTATCCAGAGAGTGGCATATTAAACGACAAAAAGCCGTGCAATGGCTTTATCCTTTGGTACTGTTTTTACTGATTATTACCTTATTTGTTTTGGCGGTAGGCGGTGAACCCAAACTACTGCTTCGTCTGGCAAGTTCGGCGGTTTGGGTAGCGGTGCTATTATCTTTGGTAATTGGTGTGGATGATTTGTTTCGTCCAGATTTTGACAATGGTACATTAAGTCAGCTTGTGGTATCATCGGCGCCTTTATCGTTTTGGGTATTGGTGCGTCTAGGCATGCACTGGCTGTTTAGTGCTGGATTTGTCAGCTTACTGTCTTTGTTTGCTGTGCCTTTATTTGGACTGCCCATTGGTGAAGCCTTGATACTCATGCTGTCCATCGTGGTTGGTTCACCCCTGCTACTGATGTTATCTGCCATTGCCAGCAGTTTAACATTAACCTTAAAAAATGGAGCAATTTTAGTACCACTCATCGCCCTACCTATGCAGTTACCTGTGCTGATTTTTGCTACTGGCGCAGTGGATTTATTTGCCACAGGGCTGAATGCTTTACCAACTTTAGCGCTGCTTGGCGCGGGCAGTATTTTGGCGATAATGATTACACCATTTGCCGTAGCTAATATTTTAAAAATGGCATGGACTTAAAATTTAAGTGTCTGCATATCCCATCTAGGAACACACCCTACTGACAAACCATCAAACTGACCCGCTTTAAGCCGACAAAACCCTGCATAAGCAATCATCGCTCCATTGTCGGTACATAATGACTGAGGGGCATAATAGACACTTGCACCCATTTTTTTTGTGGCATTTTGCAGTTCGATTCTAAGCTGACTATTTGCTGAAACACCCCCTGCAATGACCAATTTTTTTAATCCTGTTTGTGTTAGAGCTTTGATGCATTTTTTTGTTAATGTATCAATAACCGCAAATTGAAAACTAGCAGCAATATCCGCACGCACTATTGGATTGTCATCACTGCCTTGAGTGTCTTTGATTAAATTGTGTACTGCTGTTTTCATGCCACTAAATGAAAAATCAAGCCCCTTATCCAGCATGGGACGCGGTAAAGCATAAGCGTTTTTATTGCCATTTTTTGCCAATTTTTCGATATTTGGACCCCCGGGATAAGCCAATCCAAGCATTTTTGCAGTTTTATCAAAACATTCCCCCACTGCATCATCAATCGATTCGCCCAAAATTTCATAATCACCCAATTTTTTAGCATGCAGTAGCATTGTATGACCGCCTGATACCAAGAGGCAAACAAATGGGAATTGCAATCTTTGACCATCGGATTTGTCATGGTCAAGCAGTGGCGCTAACAAATGTCCTTCCATATGATGCACACCAATTGCTGGGATACCCAAACCGTAAGCCAATGCTCTTCCAAATAACGCTCCCGTCATCAAAGCCCCAATCAATCCTGGACCTTTTGTATAGGCAACCGCGTCGATTTGAGTTTTGTCCATATTTGCTTTTTGTAAAAGCTCATCAAATAGTGGTACCAATTTACGGATGTGGTCGCGACTGGCAAGTTCTGGCACAACTCCACCATATAAAGCGTGCAGCTGTATCTGACTGTAAAGTACTTGCGCTAAAATACCGCCCTGTCCGCCATTCATTTGACTGTCATAAATTGCCAGTCCTGTTTCATCGCAAGATGTCTCCAAGCCTAAAACTTTCATTTCATACCCTTTAATCTTATATCTTATTATGGTTAAATCACACGGGAAAAATGATTTTGATGTTTTTTAACCAGATATTCATCAAACACCATGGCAATACTACGCCCTAAAATACGTCCTTTGGGTAAAATTTGCACACCATTTTTATCAATTTTCAACAAACCATCATCTTGCATTGCTTGCAAACCTTGCAATTCTTCAGCAAAATACTGCTGGCAATCAATGCCAAATCGCAAGTTTAAATCAGCAAAATCCATCACATCGTGACACAATAAATTCATAATCACATCACGACGTAATGCATCTTTTGGACTGGCTTGAACATGTTTGACTGCAGGTAAAATTTTCGCATGAATTTTTTCTTGATAATCGCCAAGGCTGGTCGGATTTTGTAACATATGTTCGCCAATTTGACTGATGCTACTGACCCCAAAACCCAATAAATCACATTCACCAAGTATGGTATATCCTTGAAAATTGCGATGCAACCGCCCCTGTCTTTGAGCTTTTGCCATTTCATCAGATGGTTTCGCAAAATGGTCAATGCCAATATATTGATAATTGGCTTGGTTTAAAGCGGTAATGGCATTTTTAAACATTGTTAATTTACTTTCAGGGCTGGGTAAATCAGCTTCATTGATGCGTTTTTGGGGGGTAAAACGCGACGGCAAATGCGCGTAATTAAATAGCGATAACCGATCAGGCGATAATGCGATAATCTTCTGAATCGTTGTTGCCATGCTAGCTACTGTTTGATGAGGCAATCCATAAATTAAATCAATATTGATGGATTTAAATCCAAGTTGCCTAGCACAAGTCATCACATTCTCAATCAAATGCTCAGGTTGAACACGATTGACAGCAATTTGTACTTTTTCTTCCAAATCTTGAACCCCAAAACTTAAGCGATTTACACCCAGATTTTTTAAAACAGTTAACGTATTTTCTCGAAGTTCTCTTGGGTCAATTTCCACTGAAAAATCACCATCATCAGCAAAATCAAAGTGCTGTTTTAAAAATTGCCACAACAAAATCAGTTCATCATCACTTAAAAATGTTGGAGTGCCGCCACCTAAATGCACCTGTTTTACTTGTAATGGGGCAGTTAAAAACGATTTTTTATGCAAAATTTCAGCAAATAAATAATCTAGGTAATCGCCCGAGTCGCTGTTTTTTTTGGTAATGATTTTATTACAACCACAGTAATAGCAAAGATGACGGCAAAACGGGATGTGAATATATAATGATAAAGGTCGTTTAGAATCGCGGTTTTTTAAAATATGCTGCTCAATGGAATCATCTGAGCTAATAGGAGAAAACTCTAAAGCGGTTGGGTAAGAAGTATAACGCGGTGCTTGCTGATTGTATTTTTTAATCAATTCTTCATGAAAAGTAACCGAAGCAAAATGATTTTGTTGATGAATGCTAAAATTTTTCATAGATGTTTTTGTAAATAATTAAAACGCCTATTATAACGGTTTTAGGTTAAAGTTTTTAGTTAATTAACCACCAAAAACAAAACCCGCATAGCGGGCTTGTTTTACTAAATTCAACTTAATGCATTAAGTTTTAAGCAAGTGCTGACTTTGCTTTTTCGCAGATTGCAGTAAAAGCTGCCGCATCATGCATGGCAATATCTGCCAAGATACGACGGTCAATCTCTA
This sequence comes from uncultured Moraxella sp., assembly GCA_916720335.1. Taxonomy (GTDB): domain Bacteria; phylum Pseudomonadota; class Gammaproteobacteria; order Pseudomonadales; family Moraxellaceae; genus Moraxella. The sequence continues at coordinate 10,992 of CAKAQU010000019.1, forward strand.
CACTGGCTTTTTTCAAGCCGTTGATAAGGCGGCTATAGCTTAAACCATTTAAGCGAGCGCCTGCATTGATACGAGCAATCCACAAACGGCGGAAAGTACGTTTTTTGTTACGACGGTCACGATAAGCGTATTGACCAGCTTTCATGACAGCTTGTACAGCAACACGATACACGCGAGAACGAGCACCATAGTAACCTTTTGCACGAGCTAGAACTTTTTTATGACGGCGATTAGCCTGTACACCACGTTTTACACGAGCCATTTTTTTCTCCTAAATAAATTGTATGGGCATTAAATGTATGGGCACATACGACGAATGGAAGCCACGTCTGAAGCGTGAACCATCACGCAACCACGCAATTGGCGGATACGCTTAGGAGATTTTTTGGTCAAAATGTGGCGTTTGAATGCTTGTTTACGCTTAAAACCGTTCGCTGTTTTTTTAAAACGCTTGGCAGCACCACGTTTGGTTTTTAGTTTCATGATTTTTCCTCTTTTTAATAGTTGGCTAAGCCAACCTAAAAAACCCGTTTGCCTACAAAAGTAGTCTTAAGGTGGGGTGTGTATTATAATCTAACAATTCTTGGATTTCAAGCCAATCTAACTTTTTTATCCTTCAGATTTATGTTAGAATTTGGTTGTCTAAAAAAAGGAAAATCAGGGTATGACTTGGCTTGATGAAATTCAGTTTAATCAAAATGGGCTTGTGCCTGCCATTGCTCAAGATAAAGACACAGGGCGGGTTTTAATGATGGCATGGCAAAACCGCCAAGCCTTAGAACTGACCTTAGCTACTGGTATGGGTGTGTATTTTAGTCGTAGCCGAAACAAACTTTGGTACAAAGGCGAAAGCAGTGGTCATCAGCAAGTTGTGCATGATATTTATACCGATTGTGATGGCGATGCGATTTTGCTTACCATTACTCAAGTCGGCGGTATTGCTTGCCATACAGGGCGACAAAGCTGTTTTTACCAAAAGCTAGATAGCAAAAATCACACTTGGCAAACTTGTGATAATGTCATTAAACCAGCTGATGAAATTTATGGTACAAACCATGCCAAAAATACACCTTTACCAAACATCTTACCTCAAGATGTTTTATCAAAACTAGATATGATTTTAAACCAGCGCAAAACTGCCAATAAGGACAGCTCTTATGTTGCCAGTTTATATCACAAAGGTTTGAATAAGATTTTAGAAAAAGTTGGTGAAGAAGCGGTAGAATCCATCATTGCCGCCAAAGAACTGCAAACAGCCATCAAACTGGGGCAAGATTTTCAAAAACAGCGCAGCGATTTTATTTATGAAGTCGCCGATGTTTGGTTTCATACCTTAGTAGCGCTGGCGGATTTAAACCTATCATCAAACGATATTTTAACTGAATTAGCAAGACGTTTTGGGCTTTCAGGTATTGATGAAAAAAATGCCAGAACTGCGATACATTAAATTTTAATTTAAAGTGTTTACATCAACAGCCATAAATTTGATAAACTTAATAAAACTGGTTTTACAAAACTTATTTTACAAATTAAAGGTAAAAATATGGGCGGATTTTCTTTAACTCACTGGCTGATTTTTTTAGTGGTGATTGTGGTAATTTTTGGTACCAGCAAATTAAAAAATGCTGGCAAAGATTTGGGGGAAGCTGTTAAAGGTTTTAAAGATGCGGTTAAAGACGAGGAAAAACCCAAGCTAACCCAAGACAACACCACCATCAATCAAGATGTGCCAATTCAAGCTGAAATCAAAGAAATCAAACCTAACGATAAGGCATAATCCAAATGTTTAATTTGGGATTTTTTGAACTGCTGCTTTTTGGCATGATTGCACTGATTGTCTTAGGTCCTGATAAATTAATTTATGCTGCAAAAACATTGGGCAAATGGTACGGGCAATTTCGCAGAATCTCTGACAAGTTACAACAAGATTTTGCCAGTGAATTTGAATTAAATCAATTGCAAAAACAATTTGAAACCGAAATTGCTAAAATTCGAGCCTCTGAGCAAGATTTAAAAAATCGGCTTAACCAATTGCAAAATGATTTGCAAGATGGCTCAAAACAAACATTACAAACCGTTGAATTAACCAATAATAAAAAGGCTCCTTTGCCATTATCAGGTCGATTTTTTTTATTGGGTGATTATGATAAAAAGCGTCGCCTACCCAATGCGCCTTTTTTGCCCAACTATAAAGCAGATAAACTGCTCTATCAATCCATCAATATACCATCATGAACACTATCAAACCACAAAAATCTGATGAAGGCGAAATGCCTATTTTGGCGCATTTTGCTGAGCTGCGCACTCGTCTGATTCGCATGGTTTTTGCGGTTTTGGTTGTGTTTTTGGTATTGGTAGGTTTTAGTCGCACATTATACGATTTTATTTCCAATCCTTTGGTTTCCCTATTGCCCGATAATGCCAGCATCATTGCCACAGAAGTTACTTCAGGGTTTGTTGCGCCCATTAAATTAACGTTCTTTATGGCAATTTTTATCAGCATTCCTTTTATTATTGGTCAGCTTTGGGGTTTTATTTCGCCTGCTTTATATAAACACGAAAAACGCATTGCCATCCCTTTATTATTATCAGCAATTATTTTATTTTATGTTGGTATGGCATTTGCCTATTTTTTAGTATTGACCCCTGCTTTAAAATTTTTGGTGCTGTTTTCTCCAGATAATGTTTTGCCAATGACAGATATTAATAGTTATTTGGATTTTGTATTAAAATTATTTTTATTATTTGGCATTGTTTTTGAAATACCAGTTGCCACTTTACTTTTGGTATTATTAAATATTGTCAGTACCGATAAACTTATTAAAAGTCGCCGATATGTGATTGTAGGGTGTTTTTTTATTGCAGCACTGGTAACACCACCTGATGGGTTATCTATGTTAATGTTAGCCATTCCAATGTGTTTGTTGTTTGAAGTGGGAATATTATTGGCAAAACTATTAAAACGTTCAACTAAAGCAGCCTAAATACAATCTGGATAATTGTATTGATATCATATTGCTAAATTAATAACAACATAAATCTAAAAATAACCAAATTAATCTTTTAGCATCTTTGGATAAAAACTGCGGATTTTGTAAAAAATCATACGCCTGCAGATAAACATCACTGGCAAACGTGCTATTTGATGTATCAAAATCAGCATTTAAATTATCCTGTGATACATAAAAATAACGACCCAACGCCAAATTTAATAAACATTCAATAGCTTGAGGTTTGATTTCTACTTGCTCAAATAGCTTTTGGGTGGCTTCATCACGCCCATCAGCAACATACCAATAACCAAAATCATCTAATTGACGGCGTTTTTTTCCCGCCACACACCAATGACTGATTTCATGTAAAGCACTGGCAAAAAAACCGTGAGCAAATTCAATGCGTGCAGGATTGTCATCGCGACTGGCAAAATATTCTGGTTCACCATCACCACGCACTAAGATGGTTGGCACACCGTCCATATTGGTTTGTGCAAAAATACTGTTAAACAAATGAATTAGCCATTGAGTAAGCTTATCGTCATTTTGATTTTGAGATAAATCATTTCGCCATTTTTTTTGGTAATCGTGATAATCATCTATGTGGGTGATTAAATTTTTTATTTCACAAACAACATCAGGGTTTTTATAAAAATCTTGCCAGAGTTTTAAAATAGGTTTGGGGTTAGAATGACAATTTTTGTGGGCGTAAGGCGATAGCTGGTTAAAATTAATCATAATTATAAAATAAAGAAAAAACTACATTATAGCATTGACCAACGATTTTTTTTTGCGTAAACTTAAATCAATTCAACAACTATTTAAAAACTCAATGACACATTTATCTTCTAATAATTCTTTAAATCAAAAATCACAGATGCCCACCAATATTTTATTAGAAAAATGGGCAGATGTTGGTTTTGTTTGGTCTGGAGAAGTGGCAATTTGTGAATTTTCTCGCCTTTATCAAGTATTGGATAAAACACAAACTCAGCCAAATCTCACCATCCAACTTACTTTAACTAAAAAAGAAGGTATTTTGTGGCTCAGTTATGACATTCAAAATCATGTACAGCTTGCATGTCAGCGCTGTTTACTGCCAATCACTGTTGATTTATCAGGAAACTACACTTTGGCGATTTTATATAATGAAAGTCAGATTGCCAGTATCAATAATGCTGAATTTGTGTTTTTAGATGAAGTTTGTCCTGATAATCGCAAAACATTGCCTATCAAAGATTTATTAGAAGATGAACTACTGTTACGTTTGCCTTTGTCGCCTCGTCATGAAAATTGTCAATTACCCATAACGTTACAGAGTTTCGATCCTGAAGAAAAAGCAGACAATCCATTTTTGGTACTATCACAATTAAAGGGGCAACTACCCAAAAAATCATGACTGATTCACCATGACGCTCATCAAAAATCTGAAATATTAATTGAAATTTTATATTTTTTTAAGTATAATCGCAAATTTAGTGCGCAACTTCATCTAACTCGTCGTGAGTTTAGTTTGAAATAACAAACTATAGACACGCACCCAACCACTTTTATGGGCAATGAGTTTGCCTTGATGATTAGATTTTAGGAGCTATCATGGCCGTTCAACAAAACCGCAAAAGCCGTTCACGCCGTGATATGCGTCGTTCTCACGACCGTATCAGCGTGGCTACTTTAAGCATTGATTCAACCACTGGTGAAAAACACATTCGCCATCACGCTACCAAAGATGGTTTTTATCGTGGTCGCCAGTTATTTAAGGTCAGTCAAGAAGGCTAATCCATTATTGATTGATATAAAGTCAAGTTCTTATTTGATAAGGGCTTGACTTTTTTTATTGCCTCATTGATGTTTATGTATTCAATCATTGACAACGCCAAAAACCAGTTTACAACAAATTAGCCTACAAATAGATTAAATATCGGTCAATAGTTTTAATACGTGTAAACAGATGTTCGTTTTTGTGATACAATGAATTTTTTTACACAATTTTAAAATTTATGAAGAATGGGTAACATATGGTAACAGAAACAAGACGAATTGCGGTAATTTTTCCAGGTCAAGGTTCACAAACCATTGGTATGATGAATGAACTTGCTCAGTCGTTTGATGTTGTTCAACAAACTTTTGCTGAAGCTAGTGATGCCTTAGGTTTTGATTTGTGGCAGATTACAGCCGATGAAGAGCGCCTACATAAAACTGAATACACTCAACCAGCACTGCTTGCAAGCAGTGTCGCGATTTGGCGAATTTTACAAGATAAATTTAATCATCATGGTATCTCACCTTTATATCTAGCTGGACATTCTTTGGGCGAATATAGCGCACTGGTCGCCTCAGGTGTGATTAATTTAAAAGATGCGGTATGTTTGGTTCATGAACGTGGCAAACTAATGACCTCAGCGGTTTTAGGTATGGATACACAAATGGCGGCAGTTTTAGGTTTAAGTGATGAACAAGTCATTAGTTTATGCGAATCTGCCAAAGAAACTGTTGGAATTGTTAACCCTGCCAATTTTAACAGTCCATGTCAAGTCGTAATTGCTGGCACTGCCTTGGGTGTGTCTGAAGTATTAACAGCGGTAGAGGCTTTGGGCAAAAAGGCTGTTTTATTGAAAGTATCTGTACCATCGCATTGTGAATTGATGAATCCTGCCAGTGAGGCATTGGCTGAAATTTTGGCAAAAACTACTTTTAATTCTGCAAAAATTGCAGTGATTCAAAACCGTCATGCCTGCGTTCATAAAGCAACCAGCGAAATCAAAACTGCCTTAACTGAACAACTTTCCATGCCTGTTCAATGGGCAAAAACCATGCAAGTTTTAGCAGAAAAACACATAGATTTATTGATTGAATGCGGTCCTGGTAACGTACTTTCAAATCTTGCCAAACGTCAAGCAACCCCTATTTTGGCGCTGCCAACTGACAAACTGGCGCGCCTTGAGAAGTTAGATGAACAATTAGGAGCAAAACATGAGTAGAAAAATAGTTTTAGTTACAGGTGCAAGTCGTGGCATTGGACGTGCAATTGCTGAACGCTTTGCCAAAGATGGTCATTTTGTCATTGGTACTGCAACCAGTGAAAAAGGGGCGGCGGCTATTAGTGAATATTTGAGCGAATCAGGTGGTATTGGACGCGTACTAAATGTTTGTAGTGATGAAGACATTGATGCCCTATTTGATGAAATTGATAGCGTCTATGGTTCAGTTAATGTATTGATTAATAATGCAGGAATTACCAAAGATGGGCTTTTGATGCGAATGAAACAGGATGATTGGGCAGATGTCATTGATACCAACCTAACCAGCATCTATCGCACCAGTCGTCGCGCCGTAAAAGGCATGATGAAAGCTCGTTTTGGACGTATTATCAACATTACTTCAGTTGTTGGTCAAATGGGCAATGCTGGACAAACCAACTATGCTGCTTCAAAAGCTGGAGTAGAAGGTTTTACCAAATCATTGGCACGTGAAATTGGTTCTCGTGGTGTAACGGTCAACTGTGTTGCCCCGGGTTTTGTAGAGACAGACATGACCGAAGAATTGGATGAACGCATGGTTGCATCACTGCTTGATGCCGTTCCTATTGGACGCATGGCACAGCCCCATGAAATTGCTGCTGCTGTCGCCTTTTTGGCAAGTGATGATGCCAGCTACATTACAGGGGCATCACTTGCAATCAATGGTGGCATGTATATGTAATTTTTATAAAAAATACAAATCGTGAACGTATGTTTTAAAAAACTTGCATATTTTAATTAAATGTTTTATGATAACAACTTTAATACATTTGCATAGTACAGTGTACTGATTAAAAATTTGGAGATTTTTATGAGCGATATTGAAGCTAAAGTAAAAGCTGCTGTTGCTGAACAACTTAGCCTAAATGCTGACGAAATCAATACTAGTGCCTCTTTTATGGGTGATTTAGGCGCTGACTCATTGGATTTGGTTGAGCTGGTAATGGCATTTGAAAATGAATTCAACATCACCATTCCTGATGAAGATTCAGCAGAGCTAACCACTGTGCAAAAAGCCATTGATTATGTGACTGCAAAATTAGCGTAATTGATTGTTTTTAAACATTCATTTGATAAAGACCACTACGTTAGTGGTTTTTATTTTTTTGAGCGCCCGATAACAATCATAAAATGCTAGTAGCAATAACAGCGTAATTTGACATAAAAAAATTTTACTGACTTTTAGACAAAAATGTAATAAGATAGAAAAAGTTTTAACCCCACTAACTGAGGAGTTTTTATGGGTATTTTTAGTTTTGCTAAAGACATCGGCGATAAAATTTTTCATCGCAACAAAACCGAGACTACTGAAACTGCTGCACCCCAAGCAGTAGAAACTCAAGCAGAGCCAACCGCTCAAGAAATTGCTAATTTGCTACTAGCTCGCATCCAAGCTCAAAATGTACAAATTGATGGATTGTCCGTACATTACAATGGCGATACGGATACAGTAACCCTAAAAGGCACTGCCAAAACTCAAGAAGATCGTGAAAGAGCCCGTTTGGCGGTAGGCAACGTGCAATATGTTGCGGTCGTTGAAGACAATATTGAAGTAGAAAAACCAGAGCCTGAATCACGTTTTTACACTGTGAAAGCTGGTGATAATTTATCAAAAATCGCTAAAGAAATGTATGGCAATGCCGACTATATGAAAATCTTTAACGCTAATAGACCAATGTTGTCTGACCCTAACAAAATCTATGTTGGTCAAGTTTTGCGTATTCCTGAGTAATTTTAAAACTTAGCAGACCTTAAAACAAACACCTTAATTTTTTAAGGTGTTTTTTGTGCCAATTTTAGATATGTTTGATGCAAATTGATTAACTGATTTTGTAAATTA